>JBBEBG010000028.1 GCA_040882465.1 Gemmatimonadota bacterium | reverse complement strand
CGCCGGGGCGCACCAAGTCTCTGGAGTGGCAGCCGTGCCCGCATTGTGGGAGCGCGAGCACGAATCGCATGGGCCCCGGGGTGATGGGCCTTTCCCTCTTCGTCGGCGGAAGCTGCATGATGTGGATCCCGATCATCGGGTGGGTGATCGCTCCCATCCTCTTCATCATGGCCCTGATCGTGTGGGTTGGCGCTCTGATCCCATCCGGAAAGGTGGCGTTTCACTGTCAGGGGTGCAGGAAGTGGTTTCGGGTCGCGAAGAATGACATTCGGGCCGGGGCCTAACGGGAGACCCAGGCATTGCGAGAAATGGGCGCCGATCCTCGTTGACCGGCTGTGTCCCGAATGTGTCCCGAGACCCGGCAAAAGTCGGCAAAAGGGGGGTTCTGACCCGGCAAGAGCGGTTGCCCGATTGGCTCAACTGTGCGAATTTTGCCGTTCGGAAGGGGTGACGCGCTCGCTTGCCAAGGTGGGGGTCGCCGGTTCGAGTCCGGTTTCCCGCTCTCCAAGGATGGGGAGGCTCGACGCGGCAGCGAGGAGCCTCCCTTTTCCTTTTCAGGCGCCGTGGCCAAGTGGTAAGGCGGAGGACTGCAAATCCTCTATCCCCGGTTCGAATCCGGGCGGCGCCTCTATGAAGGCGGCGGCGCCCCAACCGGGGCGCCGCCATCTTTTCATGGAAGGGTGCTGACGCCCGGATGAGACCCGAAGGTTCGAGCCGAGCGGGGGAAAGGGCTCCTTTTTTTGTCGGTTGGTTCCCATCCGCGAGACCAGCGAGCACGCGAAGCGTGCGCAGCTAATCCGGGCGGCGCCTCTTGAGAAGCGGCTCGTTCGCCTTCGAGTTCTCGTCGGGGTACCTGTTTCCCTGGTATCGAGGCTTCTGGAAGCAACGGGCCTTGATGATCTCCCCCGGCTTATCCTTCTCGCTCGCCGGCGGACGCGGCTAAAGCGCTTGGGGCTCCGATGAGGGGCCGGCGATCTGCTGGCGGAACGGCAGCCATGGGAAGTGGTCGCCTGCGGACCGGCGAGTTCGCTGATCAGCAGGAGTTGGGGTAGGATGATGCCCGCGCGGCCGGCGATTCCGAATTTGCTCGGTGGTGCCTCACGCGGATCGGGAGACCGCCCGTCCGGCCTCCTAGGACCGAGCGGGCCTTCCCTTTGGACTTCCTCCTACCGCGCCCCGACCAGCGGCACGCGCATGGGCCTCGGTCCCTTCCAGAAGCCGATCGTCGAAAAGACCAGGGCCAGGACAAAGAGCCCGAGTCCGATCCCGCCGTCCGACCATCGCATGTATCCCGGTGCCAACATGAAGGCGACCACGCCCACCTCGACTGCCCCGAGAACCGATGCGTTGAGCCAAAAGCCGACCCGGCTGTTCCGCCAGTTGAAGGCCGCACCGACGATCACGCAGATGCCCGTGACGGCCTCCTTCGTCTCACAGGACGGGCTGTCGGTCACCGTACGGCCGTCCTCGTTACGGAGCGTCCTCTCTGCACGCGGCTAGGGGTGGTCGCACATGGCGGATGGTGGCGGTCACGGTCGCTGCTTCCTTATCCCTGGGGTGAACAAGATTTGGGTGGCTACACGCACGGCTTCGGCCCGGCGAAAAGCTTATAGGCGTGACCTCTCGACCGGTCGTCAACTGGAGCGTTCGTTGGGGACCGAAGTGCACCGCTTCCGCTCGGGAACTCTGGAGAGATTTATCTTCGCGAAGGTGATACTCGTCCGTAGCGGAAGCGGTGCGTGTCTGCTTTCCGCCGACCCTGCGGCTCGGCGGAGCTATCCACAATCCTCTGCGGGGAGTTGCGTCGAGGGACTCTCCTCGCAGGGCCGCGGATAACTCCGGTACAGCTATAAGGTGATGCTGGACCACGGAGTAGAGTAGAGTAGAGCGGAGTGGCGATCGGGCGCCGTGAGCGATAGACGTTGCCCGCGGTACGATACTCCGGCGTGACGACGGCCGGGGCCCACTGGCGCGTGGCGCGGGAAGCGGGCGGGACGGGGGCGGGCATCCTGCAACCCAGCGGCATCAAGCGTCCGGGGACATGGCTGGATCGGCCAGTCGTCTAGGCTCCCGCTCCACACCCACATTCGGACGACCGCGTCGGGCATCCCTGCTCCAAAGCTTGCCCGCCCTCGCTTTATAACTTAGTTTGGTCCATTGACTAAGTCATGGAGGTACCAGCTTACGACCCTCTCCGGGGAGAGCACGGATGATGAAGATCGATAAGGAAGCCATGGTGAATGTCCACGAGGCGAAGACCCACCTCTCCCGCCTCCTGGAACGCGTCCATCTGGGAGAGGAGATCATCCTCGCCAAGGCGGGCAAGCCCTACGCGAAGCTGGTTCCGCTCGAAGCGGGAGGGGAGCGCGTCGCCGGCCGACTCGGGGGTCGCATCATCATGACGGAGGATTTCTTCGAAGCCCTCCCGGAAGAGGAACTGCGGGTGTGGGAGGAAGAGGGGTGACCTTCCTCCTCGATACGCATGCGCTCCTCTGGTGGGTCACGGACGATCCTCGACTTTCGGCCCTCGCCCGGGAGCGGATTCGGGATCCCGAGAATGTGATCTTGGTGAGCAGCGCCTCCGGGTGGGAGATCACGACGAAGCATCGGCTCGGGAAGCTCCGGTTCCAAGACTGGGATCCGCAGACTCTCCCGGCGAGCCTTCGGAAGGATCGGATCGAGGTCCTTCCCATCTCCCTCGGTCATGCCCTGCTCGCCGGATCTCTTCCGGGTCCGCACCGCGATCCCTTCGACCGGATCCTCATCGCGCAGAGTCGGATGGAGGATCTTCCCATCCTGACGCGGGATCCGGTCTTCCCCGACTACGGAGTCGATGCGATCTGGTAGTTCCCCGGCACTGCCGCGATCCCCGCCTGATTGTCATCGGGATGATCGAGAAGTCATCATCGAGCTCCGGGCGCCCCTCAGAACGGAACGACCTCCAGCCCCGGGACCGGCGGTAATGTTCGATATCGCGCGTCACTACCGGAACACGGCGGGCCAGCGCGGTGGCCGCTCCTCGCCGCGCCCCCCATGCTGAACCCGCGCGCCACCTTCAACTCGGTGTTGACGCCTGGCTCGAGGACGAAGGGTACGCACAGCGGGCTTCCGGAGGGGCCGTGGAGAGGGGCCCGGCACGGCGAGGGGCGCTCCCGGTGAAGGGCCTCGATTTCAACCCTTCGGCCGCTCGACCTAGCGGAGGTACGGGTTGGGCGCCCGCCATCCATTGGGAAAGCGCTCCCTGGCCTCGGCCTCCTGCACGGCCGGAAGGATGATGATGTCATCCCCGTCCCTCCAGTTCGCGGGCGTTGCCACCGTGTGCTTCGCGGTGAACTGCATCGAGTCGATGACGCGGAGAATCTCGTCGAAGTTCCGACCGGTGCCGATCGGATACGAGATGAGGAGCTCGATCTTCTTGTCCCGACCGATGACGTAGACGTTTCGGACCGTCTGGTTGTCGACCGCGGTCCGTCCATCGCAGCTGTCCCCCACTTCCGCCGGGAGCATCCCGTATCTCGAACCTGGACGTGCTGAACGCGATCTTGACCGTGGCCGAACAAGGGTACAAATGGCGCGGTCTGCCGAAACGATTTGGGCGCTGGCATATCGTCCACACACGGATGACCCGGTGGGCCAATGCCGGCGTGCTCGATCGGGTGTTCACAGCACTGCAGGAGGAAGAGATCATCCGCATCAAGGTCGAGGCCCTGGCCGTCGACAGCACCATCGTGAAGGTGCATCCTTACGGCACGGGAGCGGAAAAAAACGGCCCGCGGTCCATCGGACGCTGGCGGGGGGGATGGACCACCAAAATTCATATGGCTGCCGCGGATGCGAGAAGGGCCGTGACCCTCTCGCTGTCACCGGACCAGCATCACGACGCACCGGCGGGACGAGAGCTGATGCGCCGCCTACCGCGGGCTGAAACTCAGCTCGCACGCATCATGGATCGTGCGTACCAGGGCAACGAAACGCGCCAGCTGGCGCTGGATCTCGGATTCACGCCCATTTCGCACTCATCGCAGAGGCCCTGCATTAGTGTGAACGGGCCCTAGTCGAAGAAGCGATCCCCGCAGCCGTTACAGATCTCCCATCGCACGTGGGCGTCGGCGGAGTTAGTCATTTCGCGGATATCCCCTTGTTTGGTCAGAGAGCCGCGGAAGGGAAGCACCGCATAGCGATCCGGCCGCGTGTGGCAATCCAAGGGTTGACTTCCTGCCGTCACGTTGCAGGCGGTGGGCTCAACACAGAAGGAAAGTCGGCTCGCGTCGGGATCGCAGTCCAGCCCACTGCCGACGGTGAGGGCCTCGCCCCCGAGGAAGAGAATTGAAAAATCGGAAACGCGTCCGTCGACGTTTACGCACTCCCCGGTCAGATTGAGCAGCGCATCCCCGGTCAGAAGGAGACCCAACTCCGGGTCGAGCGGAAAAAACGTCAGATAGCTGTTCGATTCTTCCCCGAACGCGATCACTGCGGATCTGCGCCCCCCGCGTGCGCTGCAGGCGACGTTGGCCACGCCCAACTCGTCGAGAAACCCGTCGTCGACGATGTCCTCGCACCCCTCGGTGCTGATCTCGTACTCGGCCTGTCTTGCGTCGTAGACGAGCGCGACGGGCGAGTCATCCGTAACGTTCTCCGGGTCGGGCTCGAGGGCAAAGCGCAGGCGGAGGTCGACGGTTCCCTGGCACTCCGCCGGCCAGCCGGGCACGAACGCGTAGCTCATCTCGATGCGGCCGCCCAATGCGACGTCGCAATCGTCGTCCCCGCCGTCGAAGTTGTAGCGCTCGTTCCCGTCGCGGAGGCCGTTGAAATTCTCGTCCTCCGCGCCGTCGCGACAGCCGCCGCCGTCGCTGTCCACGTCGAGCTCCATCGCGACGCCGTCGCGGTCGAAGTCGCGGCCGCCGAGCATGGCACGCGCCGCCGCGTCGTCAGGAGACCCGGTCGGCGTCAACTGCTCCACGGAGCGATGATACCCGTTTTGCGGATCCCAAACGCTGGCGCGAATCTCCTCCTTGTCGCCGATGCCGTCACCGTCGCTATCAGCCGTTGACGCGTCGGTCCGAAAACGGTGGATCTCGTCGAAATCAACGACGCCGTCGCCGTCGCTGTCGCTGTCAACCTCGGCCTCATCGCTGCGTACCTCCACGGGCGCCAGGCCGATCCAATAGCTATAGAGGTACCTAGATAGCCCGGCTGCATCCGCCTGCATCTCCTGTCTTCCGTGCTGGTCCTGGTAGAAAAGGAAAAAATCGCCGTCCTGCGAGCGATATCCGACGAACAAGAATAGATGGCCGGGATTCGTGGCGATGACCGGTCGGCCGGCGTCGATCTCGCGCTGGATATCGACGAGGGCGTTCATTCCCCATCGGTGGGCGATCTCGGCCGGGCACTGGATTTCCGGTTCGCGCGCGATGCGGCAGCGGAGGCATTCCTCCGACTGTGGGTCGGCGCATTGGCTCGCGCACTGCTGGAGTGCCAGGTCTTGCGCGTATTCGACGCACGCATTGAGGTCAAAGCCTCGGGCGTTGTAGGGGTTCCGTTCGTATTGTCCGCTCGTGCCGATCGCGAGCGGCAGCGAGTACCGCGTCGTGCGATCGTCGGTGATGCCTATGATCGGCAGATCGTATTCCGGTCCGTCGCGGAGATCCCGGAACACCTCGTAACCAATCCGGTCCTGTGAAATCCCGCCGCCGTAGAAGGCGTTCAACATCGCGACGCCCGCCCGCGCGCAGTAAGGATAGCCGGCGAAGTCCGGCGTATCCCAACTCCACAGCGGATTCTCGTGGGGGGCCTCGAGCGCCAGCATTCGCGTGTCCTTCGCGTGCGCGATCACCGGCACGTCGAGCACCCTGAGCAAACCTTCCGGAACGCTCGTCGGGGTGGTGGGGGATCCTCCCGCGGCGGTGGTGCCCTGCTGGTCGTCCCCGCCGACCTCACGCTCGGCCGACGCGCGAGCCGGCTCGGGAACCGTGCGCGACGGGTCGACACGGAACGGTAATGCCTCAGAAAATTCAGCCGGCTCGCCCCCGCCACCGAGCGCCTGGACCCGCCAAACGTAGCTCCCCGGCGGGAGCTCCGGGCCCTGGATAGCGAGCTGTTCGAGCCGCACGCCGGGCGTCCCCTCGATCTGCTCTTCATGCACCACGGCCGCGAAGGCGTCCCCGCTTCCCACCTGCAACCGGTAGCTCGCCGCGCCCGGGACGCTGTACCAGGAAAAGCGGGGCCGGCCCGTGAAGATCATGCCCGGCAACGCCGCGAACATGGAAACCACCGGCCGCGGATTGGGCTGCCCCGGCGTCGCTCGCGCCGGATCCAACGGCGCCCACGCCGCAGGCGCGAACGCATTCGTCACCTCCGGCAACCGGGCAAGCACGCTGCCCGGCGCGGGCGGCGAGCAGCGGCCGCCACGACACAAGTCTACGGAGGCCAGGTCGGGCTGGCCCCACACGACCGCGTCGGCGACGCCGTCGGGAAGGTCGAGCCGCACGGCGCCCGACTCCCCGGCCGGAAAGTCCGCGGCCGGCACGTGCATGACACCGTCGCCGCTCCCTGACTGATCGTCGAAGCTGACGACCAAGAGCGCGCCGGGCTCAAGTGTGATGCTCTGCGGGAGATTCACGACGGCGCCGGCGTCGGTGCTGAGCGTCGCTCCGTCGAGTCCCACGGCCGCGGTGCCGGAGTTCACGAGCTCGACGAACGCCGGCGCACCATCAACCGGTAAAAGTCGGATCTCGTTGAGCCGAACGGGGGTCGCCGATGTGCTCGGAGAAAGCGATGCCGGCGAAAGCCGCGCGTCGAGTGATGTCGGAGGTTCGGGCTCGTTCGTGCAACCGGAGAATGCGAGCACCGTGACATTTATGAGGAGGAGCCGCCGGACCGCGTTCGTGCGCGCCATACGGTGTCCTCCCGACCGAGGGGAAGTCCAACGCGATCCGGCAATTCAAGGTACGGCGGAGCATGTGGGCCGGCAATGGATGGAGGGCCCGCTCGGAGGAGTGGGAACGGGGAGGGGAAGAGGTGCTGGAGCGTACTGCCTGCCGCACCATGTGACCTCGGGTGCGACGGCCGGTTTCCTTATGCCGAACAGGACAATGTCCGGCGTCGCCTGCACGGGTCCTTTCGTAAGTGAAGGCTAATGCTCGGTGACTTTCGCTGCATTGAGCGGTTCGGGATGGGGTTTCTTCCTCGGGACCTTCCAGTTGACGCTCTCTTCAGGTCGGCTCAAAGTTGCCTTCCCAGAAGATTCGGTTCGCATCTCCGGCCGGTCGCCTCTCGCCTACGGCGCGATTCTGGGCCTCATGGCGCGCTGGGCGTTGGGGTGGGACTTTTGTTTCAGGGGTGGTGGATGAGCCAACCCCCACGGTGAACTTAGCCTCGACAGCGGAAGGGATGACCGCACTCCTTCGCCTGGCCCGAAAGTCCCTCCTCCTGTGGTTCGGGGCCACCTTCCTGGCCGGCGGCCTCGCATCTCTATCGATGGGGAGCTGGGTCGCAATCCAGGAACTGCGCTATCGGGACGAAGGAAGGGTCACGGAGGCGGTCGTACTGACCGGGTCCATCGAGCCTGCGTCCCAGCAGGGAAGTTCCCCCGACCGCTTCTCGATC
Organism: Gemmatimonadota bacterium; assembly: GCA_040882465.1. Lineage (NCBI taxonomy): Bacteria > Pseudomonadati > Gemmatimonadota > Gemmatimonadota bacterium. The sequence goes on along the minus strand of JBBEBG010000028.1, from coordinate 83,265 downwards.
GTGTACCACTTCGATACGCCCGAGGGGAAAACGATCGAAGGCAATGACACGGTCGATCTCGAGGGAGGCGACCATCTCGAGGCCGGAAGCACGCTGGACATCACATACTTGCCGGACAACCCGGGCACCAGCCGCGTCGTGGGCTCAGATGAGATGGGTACGGCTCTAGCTGCTCTCCTGGTGGGAGGTGTCTTCGCGCTCATCGGGGGGTTCTTCTTCTTCACGAATGCCTATCGACTCGGGCGCCAGTGGTCCATCCTTCGGACGGGCGAGTTCGGGCAGGGAACGGTTCTGGCTATCGGACCGACGAATACCTCGATCAACCGAGTTCGCCAATGGAAGGTTCAATACACGTACCGAGACCCTCTGGGAAGCGTCCACACTGGGGCGAGCGGCTACCTCGCGCCGGACGAAGCCCATGCTTACGCGGTTGGGGACTCCGTGAGGATCAGGGTTAGCCGGGAACACTTCGAAGAAAGTGTGTGGGACGTGCCCCCAGCTCCGCGCACCCGGCTGGATGTGGGGCGACTCGGTCGCTGGGCGGGCCGTTGGGCATACACTCTGGCGCTCGCGTTCCTCGCGATCCTGGTTGGCGAGATCGTGATCCCGGTAACGGGCCTTGATGACTCGATCGTCCGCCATGAAGCCGTGCTCACCCGGATCACAGTGGCGGTGATGATTCTCGGGTTCACGATGTTCATGGGTGCCATCGTTACCGCCATTCTCACGGGCGTCCGTACACCCTGGAGTCGTCCGGATGAGGGCTCTTCCTATCACGACCAGTTTTCTATCAGGGAGGCCAAGAATGCCTGGAGGTGGCGCGCCTGGCGGGACAGCCCCCGGTGGCGCGTCAACTTCGTGGTCATGGCGGGCATTCCGCTCCTCGCCGTCGGACTCTTCGGTCTGTTCATCGTGATCGCCCCAAACGGAATCAGGTTCCTGTGCGGGGCGGCCCTGATGGTTGCGATATGGAAAACTGCGATCGCCATTGTTCGAGCCTGAGCTTCGGCGGAGCCGTCGGCGAGGAATTCAACGAGGGCAGGGGCCGACGCGTCTATATCACTCTCCCGAGAATGGGATCCGCGATGGCGCACCGCCGGTGCCGAACACGGACAGCAGCCTCGGGCGGGTCGACCGGGGACCCCCAGCGCCGATCTCTGTCGGCCCTTGGGATCATCTCCTATCTTTCATTCCCGCCTCGGAGGGTGTTCTAGGCCCTGGGCGGTCCCGCTCAACGAGGTCGAGACATGGCGCTGCGACGACGGACGGGCATCGCGGGAATCGCGGCGGCGATCTCGGGGATTTCAGCCTGTGCCGGCGAGGCGCCCGACCCAGCCGAGGCGATCTGCCGCTCCGAGGAGGCCGCAGCATCAGGGCTCCAGGTTTCCGTGGACAATGACACGTACTTCTACGCGGACGACCCGGCGGGCGACCAGGTCGGCTACGAGAGTGGCGAAGCGGTACTGGCGCTCGAGCCCGGTGACTACGAGGCGCGTGTCAACGGATCCCGCCACCCCGTCACCATCCGGAGTGGCCGGATCACCCGCTGTGTGGCGTCTGCCTTCGATGTCATTGGCACCACCGGCGCCTACTACTACGTGCTGGACACGCTCGGCACGCAGCTCAGCTACGCAAGGCTGGGCGAGCCGCTGTGGCTCTTTCCCGGGACCTATGTCGCGAAGCTGAACGACACTCGCACGAGAACGATGCTGACCCCGGGCGACACGACACGCCTGGCCTCGGGAACCGTCGTCGTCAGAGGCACGACGGACGAGTACTACTACGTGAACGATCCCGAGGCGACGCAGCTCGCATTCGCGAAGCTCGGGGAGCCGCTGTCCCTGCTTCCCGGGAGCTACGTGGCGAAGTTGAACAACGCCCAGTCTGCGTTCACAGTCGAGGCCGACGGCACCGTCCAAATCGCCTCGGGCTCCGTGCTCGGCAGCGGTACGACGAACGAGTTCTACTACATCCTCGACGGAGCGGGCAGCCAGCTCGGATTCGCGCGCCTCGGCGACGCGTCGTCGTACTTGCCGGGCGAGTACCAGTTCCGGGTCTCCGGCACAGCCACACCTCTCACCGTCCAAGCGGACCAGACGACCGAGATCGTAACGGGCACGCTCCTCGTCCCGGGAGCTGCGAGCGAGTTCTACTACGTCCTCGACGAGGCTGGGACGCAGCTCGGATTCAACCAGCTCGGCACACCGACGTCGGTCGTCCCGGGAGCGTACACAGTACGCGTCGGAGACCGCATGATTCCGGTGACGATCGAGGCGGGCGCCACGATCACGCCGGATCGATAGGGCGACAGCAGGACTTCGGCGGAACCGAGAACGGCCGCGTCGTGCGGTGACACGCCGCGCCCACTACGTCCGGAACAAGCTGAAACGATCCGAAGCTCGAAGACTCACGCTCGGACAATAGCGATCCCAGCGGCCGCCATCGAGTAGGTGAGCGCCGCCCCGCAAAGGAACCGGATTCCGTTGGGGGCGAGCACGATGAGAAGACCGAAGAGCGCGATGGCGAGGAGCGGCACGCCCGCCATGACCACGAAGTTGACCCGCCACCGGGCACTGTCGCGCCAGGCGCGCCGCCTGGAGGCATCCTTGGCTTCCTGGATGGAAAAGCGGTTGTAGTGGGAGGACCCCTCACCGGGCCGACTCCACGGCGTACGCACGCCAGCGAGCATGGCGGTGAAGATGGCGCCCATGAACAGCGTGAACCCGAGAGTCCACACGCCCCAGGTAACCCTGGTGAGCATGACGTCATGGCGGTCCATCAGCTCTTCGGGGCCCGCAATCGGGATGATGATCTCTCCAAGAACGATTCCGAGAAACGCGAGCGCCAGGGTGGCGGCCCAACGGCCTGCCCAGTGACCGAGTCGCGCCAAGTTCAGTGGGGTGGGCGCCGCTTCGGGCACGTCCCGCACGCTCTCCTCGAGGCCCCGACTGACCCGGATCTGCACCGGGTCGCCGACCGCGAAGGCGTGGGCTTCGTCCGGCGTGAGGTGGCCCCGTGCCCGGGTGTGGACGCCTCCCAACGGATCTCGGTACGAGTACTGAACCTTTCACTGGCGAACGCGGCTGATCGTGGTGCTCGTCGGCACGATGGCCAGGACGGTCCCCTGCCCGATGTCGCCCGTCTTCAGGATGGACCACTGGCGCCCGAGGCGATGGGCGTTCGTGAAGAAGAAAAACGCACCGATGAGGGCGAAGACGCCTCCGACCAGGAGGGTAGCCAAAGCCGTGCCCGTTCCATCTGAGCGAACGACACCCATCGAAAGGGATACCAGGCCGTCGGCGAGGAAGGCGGCCCCGAACCACAGGAGGAGGGACTTCCGGGCCAGGCGAAGGAGTGAGGTCATTCGTACTTTGGTGCTGCAACGACCGTCGAGCTTCTGGCGGCGGGGGTCAGCCACTCAGCCAACGAGTCTCTCCGGCCCCAACTCAGGGCTGCGCCTGCTGGCAATTCCGATAGGCCGCACGTGCGGCGCCCAACGCCTCGACCACTCGCCGCGTCTCGCCGCCAGCCATCTCCTCGACCATGAGCATCTGGTCGATCATCTCCTGCGCCTCGATGAGCGGGGGCTGTTCGAGGAGTCCCATCTCCGCCGCCATGTCGTATGCCGCCTTCCACTCAGGCCTGGCGACGAGATCAGGCAGCGCCGAGGCGAACGCTTCGGCGACGACTAGATCGTCATCGGTCGCGACGCGCAGGTAGCTATATGGATACTCGAGCCTGGTGATCGGCTGGCCGTGGTACGTGTCGCCGAAGCGCCTTTGGGCAGCGGCAACCGCGCCGCCGACGGCTTCACTCGCCGGAATGACCGTGCTGTTGATGATGCCTAACAGCTCCTGTTCGAGCTGCCTGACCGTCGAGTCTTCGAACGCGCACGGCGTGAGCCGCAGCAGCGAGAAGTCGGCCGTGCCGTCATACGATGAATCGAGTCTGCAGTCGCTGACCTGGGAGTCCCGCGGAGTGATGTAAACGCCTTGGGTAACGCGTTCCCCTGCGATGCGGTTCGGATCGACGACAGCATTCTCAAAGGTCGTCTTGTAGCTCGCCGCGATGGCGCCGCCGCATTCGTCGACAATGTCTCGAGACCCGGAGCACACCCACATCGCCGGCGATGAGAGCTGGCCGGATGGGGGAATCGTGGGCTGCACCGTGAGCTCCGCAAGAAACGCATCGGGACGCGCCCCACCGTCATAGCACTCGGCGCCGGAAACAAATTCTGCGTACACGCTATTCCCGGAATGGGTGATTCGTACAATCGCAGGATCGGCAGTCTGGCGTTCGCCGTGCTCGGTAAGTTCCCAGAGGCCGTTGAGATCGAGCCCCCCTGGAATGTCGAGGTTCTGAGCCGCCGCCACCCTCGGCTGCGCCATCCCGACACCCACGAGGATCAGAGCGATCACAAACGCCTTGATCATTCCTGCGATTTGTCCCCTCCACGCCCTTGCGCTCCACGATCGTAGAGCTTCGTAGCCAATCGAACCGTCGCCCCTTCTGGAGAGACTTGCGGCGGCAGCCCAAAGGTCAGGTCGATCATGGCTCTCGTCCTTCATTGGCCTAAGCCTCCGGACCATTTTCCGCGAAGACGGAAATCCCGAGCAACTTCCACGATGGGGATTCGTAGAGGTACCTCACCTCGAAGTCCACGCGGTAGGGCTCGCTGTCGTAGTAGCCGGAGGCGTTCAGCACATTGTCACCATCGATGTAGGGCGGTTGGTCAAAGAGGGGTGCAAGGCCCCGTAGGTTCGACAGGTCCACGCCGTTGTCGATCAGTGACTGAAAAGCGGCCAGCAGCTCTTGGGGCGTGATCTGGGCCTGCCAGAGTTGCGAAATCGTGCCGTGGAACGGTGCGAAATCTCTCCGTTGCAGCGCGCCACTGAAGGAGAGCATGGATTGGAAGACGAGCCGACCGGTGTCGTCATCGTTCGGCACGACCCCACGGTCGCCTGAGGCGCGCGTAATGGATGCACCCGCGAACTCGGTCTCGAAACCGAGAACTCGCCATTCTCCCTCTTCATTGACCAATCTCATGGATAGTGGAATCGTCCCGCCGTCGACGGTCGTTACGCTTCCTTCCAGGCTGGCCTGATTGTTGGCGATTTCACGGTAGCTCCAGCTCACCGACTGATATCCGGTCAGACCGATGGTTCGCACCACCTCCTCGAATCTCAAGAGGTCCGGCTGGCTCCGTAACGCGACGGCCGCGGACGAGTAAGCTTCCTCGAATCTCTCTTCCCCAATCGGAGCGAGAAACTCCTCGCTGGCGTCGACCGCGCCTCCCGTAAGTGCGAACACGAGAGCGAAGATGCCTGCGCCCAAGGCGGCGAATGCGACAGCCACGATGCCAACGACTTTGAGGATCTTCTTCATGACCGCCTCCGGGAGGAGATCGCGGGACCAGACTGACCGCATGCGGCGGTCCTTCCCGTTCCGCCGGGAGCTCGTCGGGCAACCGCATACTTACGAACTGGTTCGCATCGGCGGTCACGCCCGGGCAGCATCAGGCACCAAGCGGTTTCGCTCCCCCCGCTCGCTCGTTCCGGGCTAAGGCTCAGGCGGTCGCCGCCAAACACGCTTCGAGCAAGCGCCGGGCTTCCTCCACACTGGCTTCAAGCGTCCGGCGATTCACTTCCATCTCGTCGTATTCGTCTCGCAACTGCGTCATGCGGCCCATCGTGCGGTACATCGTGTCCATCTGGTCCAGCATCCCAAGTAGATCGTTCAGGTCGTAGCTTCCGCTGTTCGCTTGGGCCCATGCACGCATGTCGGCAATGGTTCCCCAGTTGGCCATCCAGAACTGGTAGAACCCGATCGCCGACTGGGCTGCGCTGATCCCCGTCAAGGCCGCGCTGCTGTCCTCCGTCGGCAACGGCACCAATGCGCTCAAGAGGTTTTGCAAGGCCTGGAACAGTTGGTCGTTCTGAAAGCGGCTCCACTCCTGCTGGGCCGCGGCGTGGAGCCGCTCGAACTCCTGCTGCATGTTCACGAGCTGGTCGTAAAGCTCCGCGTAGCGGTCGGCAAGTAACTTCATCTGGAGGTCGTGGTGGTCGAGCAGGGCCTCCGCTTGACTAAGGTTGCGACGCTCCCCGGCGCAGCGGTCGCCCGGAATGGGACTCGCTCCGCGTGACGGCCGACTGGACTGTGCGAGTCGCTGCCGGGCCCGATTTCCCGGTGTGGCCACGTCGTCACTCGGATCGAAGACCGGCTCCTCGAGGTTGTCATCCGTCTCTGGAGGGTCGTCGCGGGGCGGCACCGGGGGCTCCGGTGGCCCAGAAGCTCCACCCGGCGCACCGCCACCCCCGTACGGGTCGGCGGCCCGCCCTTCCTCGCCGGGGACGAGGTGGATCCAGGCGACGTCCATTCTGTCATAACCACCGCGGTCGGTCACGACACGTCGCTGGCCCACTCCCAGCAGGTCTCCAGATCGCACCTCCCCGTCCACCTGATGGACTTCACCGATGTCGAGGCTGATCGCAGGCGGAGGTCCGGATTCGGTCCGGGAGAGCCCGATCCACTCGATGGCATCACGCGGGAAAGACGAGTAACCCAGCATGCACGAGTCGGCCGCACACCCCTGGAGCTCTCCACTGAAGGTGGACCCGTCCCGAAACACGAGTAGGTCATTGGCCGCTGCGGTGGACGGGCAACCGGCGGCCTGACAAAAGGCGGCCTGCCAGGCCTCCGCTAGGAGGTCGAGCGCCTCGGTACGCGCCACCGTGGCGCCCACGCCTGTGATGCCGGGGGCTCGGAGCGCCTCCACCAGCGCCTCGATCTCTCCGAGTTCGGCAAGCGCGACAGCGGATACGGGTCTTCCGATAGCCCCCTCGATCACGCCCCGCACAGCCTGGCCGGAACGATCTCCCACTCCCGGCGGGTTACCCGTCAACATCTCGGCGCCGGATCCGGCTGCTGCGAAGTGGACTCCGCCGGCATCGGCGTCAAGCCGCGCTCCATCGGCGTCGATGATCGTGACCACGCGGCCAGAAGCGTCCCGACCGACGACCACCGGGGCGGGCACCGAGACCTCGACCTGCGTAAGGCTGTAACCGGACGGACTGTAGCGGACGAAGTAGCCTCCCGGATCGAAGGACCAGCGTCCCTCGGGGACAGGGCGCGAGTCCTCGGGCGGCACGACGGCCCCGGTCAGGACCGCCACCCGCTCGAGCTCGTCGAACGATGACGTCCCGCTGGAGATCATGGATCGGAGCCGCGCCTCCGCCTGGAACACCTGACGAGCGAGCGGAGGAAGCTGGCTCGTCGCCTCGCGCATCACGCTCTCCGGAACCAGGCCCAGCACACCGTCGTCGAGGTCGTCGACTTGGTCGTCGGTGAGGAGCGTGCGCGCGGTCTGCTGCATTTCGCGCGGCATCTCACCGAACTCGGTGCGGGCGATGATCGCCCAGACGAGCACCTGGATGTCCCGTTGCGGGATCTCCGGGTGGGCCACCGAATTCCGTAGCAGGCTCTGCACGATTCCAGCTTTGGGCCCCACCAGCGGAGCATATAGATACCCGTCTCCGCCGCCGGGACCGAATGTACCGGCGTGCATGCAGTAGCTCTCGGCGTGCATCGCGAAACGGCCGCGCCGGAGGACGTATGCGCCCTCTGAATTACGCGGGAGCTGCTCCAGTCGTCCCCAGTTGGCGGGCGACCAGGAATCCAGAAACGCGATCTCGGTCCGCGCGTCGTCCAGGTTGGTGGTGATCGGGGGATCGCTCTCGAAGAAACTCGAGAGGGTCGGCACGCGGTTGAGTAGACCGCCCGCGTCGCGGAGCCGGGGGATTTGGGCTTGAGCTGGAGACACTCCGACCGCTAGGGCAACCAAGAGCCAGCGGGCCATCGCAGTCCCTCCTTCGGACGCAACTTGGACCCGGCGGATTCATCGGCGGCCGTAGCGGTCGTCGGTGCCGTCTGGTGGGACGCTTCTGCGGTCGAGCCGGGAATGCGAGCCTAGCTCGAACGGTCGCTTCCTAACCTCAGGGTGCTTTTGCGCGGGAAGGAAGTCAAATTCAGCTGGCGTCGCCGGCGGGTGGACAGCCCGACTTCGCGGTCGACCTCTGCCTCCGGGAAAGTCCTCCGCCTCAGACCCGCCACCTAATGAAGGCCAAGTCGCGTCTTTCCTGCTCGTCGGGCCAACGCCGGCCCGTGCCCCCGATCAGGGAAAGAGCCTCAGGCGCGAATTCTTCTCGCCCAGTATCCTGGCCGGCAGCCGAATGAACACCACCGGCATTCCCACCTCCATCTCGATGAACTTGCCGGTGTGGTTGGGGTCATACGCAGCCTGAAAAATCGCCCCCGAATCCAAGAGCGGAGTGAACCATCCGGGCGCCTCGAAGTCATGCACGGTCGGAAATCCAAACACCCTCGAGACACGAACGCCAAGTTGGTTGGGGGGACTGGCCGGACAAGGACGCTGGTGGGGCCCCCCGTCGACGCATTTTGATGCCGGAGGCGTCTGACCTGGCACCGGCGTACGGCGAACGCGGGCGGAGAGGATGCGCCGAACGGTGGCGGGGGGGGGGTGGATGGGCGGGGAGGCACGAGCCCGAGTCCTTGGGAGGGGCTCCTTCGTGCCGGAGAGGCGATCAGGTTTCGAGGCGGTCCGACGGCGCCGGACGATCCCACCCCGGCGCCACGCGGGCCGGGTCTCTTCCGGGAGGCCCGACGCTCCCTATGGCAGATCCGTGGCAATTGGGGGTGTGAAGCCCCGCGAACCACCGCGAAGCAGCGCGGTCTAGGATCGGCAGAAAGCGCTGCCTTTGCAATGACTTGCGACTCCTCGCCAAGCCGCGCGAAACGCCTCGTCTAACTGCAAATCCTCTATCCCCGGTTCGAGCCGAGCGGCCCACGCCCCCCGCCGCTTCACAACTCGCTCGCTCCGCGAGACGACTCGCGAAGCGAGTCAATCCGGGCGGCGCCTCTTTCGAAAGGTTTCCCGCCGGTTCCCACCGCCCGGATCTGCGGAGCGAAGCGCAGCTAATCCGGGCGGCGCCTCTATGAAGGCGGCGGCGCCCCAACCGGGGCTCCGCCGCTTTCTCATTGAAGGATGCCGACGCCCGGACGAGAACCGCAGCTTCGAGCCGAGCGGGGCAGGGACTTCGTATTTCTTCCCCGACTTTCGATCCGCGTGACCAGCGAGGATCGCCGACGGCGACCGGAGCTAATCTGGGCGGGGACATTCCCAGTTGGTCTCTGGCGGTCACCCCACGTTAACGGACACGAAAGACCTCGTGTCATTCCCGAAGATATCCACGACCTTGACCGCGACCCTGTAGCGGCCCGGCCTCGATTAAGTATGGCTCGCGCTCCGGAGCTCGAGCGCGCGCGAACGATTCCTGGCTAAAGGCGCCTCAACTGGCGCGTATTTGCTTGATGCGCTCCAGCTCGGACGCCTCGGCTTCCCGCGCCTGATAAAGGTCCCACCGGAGCTGAAGATTCATCCAGACATCCGGAGTCGTCCCGAAGAACTTGGCCAATCTGAGCGCCGTCGCCGGGGTGATCCCACGCCGTCCGTTCACCAACTCGTTGATCCGTTGATAAGGCACCCGAATACCATCCGCGAGCTGCCGCTGTGTTAGAGCCATGGGGTTGAGAAATTCCTCTAGCAGCATCTCGCCAGGATGGGCGGGCGCACCGTGGGTTGGAATGCGGACCATGTGAAATTCTCCGTCTCGCTAATCGTGGTAATCGACGATCTCCACATCCGTCGGACCGATCTCGGTCCAGGCGAAGCAGACGCGTAGCTGGTCGTTGATCCGAAGGCTGTGCTGGCCCCTGCGGTCCTTCTTCAAGGCCTCCAGCCGATTGGCCGGGGGCACTCGGAGATCCTCAAGTTTCGCCGCCGAGTCAAGCCATTCAAGCTTGCGCCGGGCTATCTTCCAAAGACTTTGAGGACAAATCTTCCGGGCACGCTTCGTGTCCGCTTGGTTGAAGATGTCCTCCGTTCCGGCGTCTCGAAACGAACGGATCATAAAGACACGATAGCACGGTATCCATGCTATGCCAAGCTCCTCGACAAAATCTCCGTAGCTGCCGCGGGCACGTCGGGCGCAGCTCCTCCATCAGTTGCACCCCCCTCCACGTCAGATACTCTCGGACGTGGCCGCGTGGAATCTCCAGGAGCAGTGGATCGCCGAGGCGTTCTCGAACTGGTCCATCAGCGTCGATAAGGAGACGTGATTGGGAAGACCGGCGTTTGCACGGTCGGCCTCCTTCCGGGGCCGGATCGCGCTTCGCGCGGGAACCCATCTCTTGGGTTCCGGGATGGCATCGGTCCAAGTTGCGATATCGGCAAGAATCGGCAACTTTATTGACGTCGAATGCCACCGGGAGGTTAACGGCAATGAATCGGCAACCTTAACGGCACCCGTTCAATGAGCATGCGAAAGGAAGCAGAGGCTCCGAACCCAACCCTCTCCGGTTCAGAACTGACCGAGACTCTGCGGCTACTCGGTGAAATCGACGAATTCAAAGGTTATTGGCGCAAGTTGAAGGAACTCCGGGCCGAGCGCCTCGGTGAGCTGCGAAAGGTGGCCACCATCGAATCATCGGGAAGCAGCACGCGAATTGAGGGGGCTGAACTCACCGACGAACAGGTCGCACAAGTCCTGAGCGGCCTCTCGGTGGACGCCTTCAGCCAGCGTGATGCCTCCGAGGTACGAGGATACGGCGAGCTCCTGCAAGCCATCTTCGATAGCCACGAGACGATTCCGCTCGAGGAGCGGTTCATTCAGCAGCTCCACAGCATCCTGCTGGCCCACAGCGAGCGGGATGCGTGGCATCGTGGCCGATACAAGAAGGACCAATACCATCTGGAGGCCCGGCACCCGGACGGCCGAGTCGAGGTGCTCTTTCACACCTCATCCCCATTCGAGACACCTGGTCGGATGGCCGAGCTCATTGCGGCAACCGAGGCCGCGCGCGAATTGGGTGAGGTGCATCCGCTTGTGGTCGTAGCGAGGTTCATCGTCGAATTCCTTGCCATCCACCCGTTTCAGGATGGAAATGGCCGGCTCTCGAGGGCCGTGACCACCCTCCTCCTGCTTCGAGCTGGATACGAATACGTCCCCTACGCGTCTCTCGAGCGAGTGGTCGAAGACAACAAGACCGCGTATTACGCGGCGCTCCGGAGCTCTCAAGTCGCGATGCGGGACGCTCCGACAGCATATGGAGCCTGGCTCTTGTTCTTCCTGAGATCTGTCAGGGCTCAGCAGAAGAACCTGTTGGCAAAGCTGGATGTCGAACGCTCAATGGTTCGACTGTCCGAGGTCCAACAACGCATCCTCGACATGGTGGACGATCATGGCAGCGTCACCTCCAGCGTTGTAGCCGGCACGCTCGATCTTCCTCCCCGCACCGTCCGCTATCACTTGGATGTGCTCATCCGCCACGGGTTGGTCGTGCCCCGGGGTGAGAAGAGAGGACGAACCTATCAGAGGGCCACTGGCGAGGCGCAGGACGCCGGAGGACAAGGATCGAAGACCGCGGCGATCCTGGCCGACATCCTCGAGCGGAGCGGTCGGATCGGGTCCAACGATCTAAAGCAACTGGTCGAGGCGCACGGGTACGACCCGCGAGTCGTGGGGACGCTGCACGGGAAGCGACTCGCCCACCTGCGTCGAAATCGAGGCACGGGCGAGAGCGAGCTCACGTCACGGGGCAGGGAAGTCGCGGAGCAGCACCTGTTCGCTAGGCGATTGGCGGAGGGGGCACGACATTCGTAGGCGACGCCCACCCAGTTGGCGCCGGTCCAATTCATTCCCCCTCGCACTCCCCTTCCTATCCACGACCCACGCCATGTCGCGATCTACCGCGGCACCACCGAGTCGAACCGCGCCTTTCTCTTTTCCCAGTCCGGCATTCGGCGGCTGAGCAGGGCCGGCGGCGCTGCGCTCTACGGCCCGTGGCAGATCCGTGGCAATTGAGCCTGCGAAATCCCGCGCCGCTTCACAACTCGCTCGCTCCGCGAGCCGGCTCGCGAAGCGAGTCAAAACCGGCGGCGCCTCTTTCACGAAGTTTCCCGCGCGTCCCCACCGCCCGGATCACTGGAGCGAAACGAAAGTAATCCGGGCGGCGCCTCTGTCCATAAGGTTTCCCGCACGTCCCCACCGCCCGATTCAGCGGCCGGGCACTTTTTCCCGCGGGCCCGGTGAGATCTACCAGATCCGGCCCAATCATTTTCGCGCGTGGTCCGTTCTGGAGGGCTTCTGGTTGCGGGGCATGGAACGTGCCTCCAACTCCTCCTGCGAGAGAAGCTCGCACGTTCGCGACGACCGACGATGGAGGCGATGGATCCTCCTCGTCGCTCCACGCGCGATGCGTCACGGCGACGCACCGCCTCATGCCGGAGGGGACCATGAAGACTCATTTTGCCTTGTTCGCCTTGCTCGCCCTGATGACCGTCGGTTGTGATGATGACGATCCGACCGGTCCGGGAAACACCGATCCGCTCGAATCTGACGCGACCCTGACGGGCGCCGCCGAACGGCCCGACCCCGTCACCACGGATGCCACAGGCACGGCCACCTTCACGGTCACGAAAGGCTCGACAACCGGGCATGACCCGGATGCGTCAGGCGCGACGACCGTTACCTATTCGGTGTCGGTGACCGGATTGAGCGGGCCGGCGACAATGGCGCACATCCACGGACCAGCGGGAGTGGAAGCTGCTGCCGGCATCATCGTGCCACTCACCGTAACCAACACCGCGGGCACGACCGGCGTCATCATCTCGGGCTCGTTCACCACCACGGGCAACGCGGCGGTGTCGATGGATTCTCTGGTCGTATTGATGCGGAACGGAAACAGCTACGTAAACGTTCACACGGCAGCGAACCCGCCCGGGGAAATCCGCGGCCAGATCGTCGAGGAAGCGTAACGCTGCTGGCCGCCGGCGCACGCACTCCGCGTGCGCCGGCGGCAACGGTAGTCCGGGTGGACGTCACGCCCCCCTCGCCACTTCCGCGAAATAAAAAGCGCGTCGAGCCTCAGGTTCAATCCGCCCTCAATACATCGGCGGGATGACCGATCACTGCGCGCCGCGCGGGGGAAAAGCACGCGATCGCCGCGGCGGCAACACTGATCGAGACGGCCACAATGATCGTTCTCGGATCGGACGGCTCGACAGCGTACAAGAGACCGCCGATAGCCCGGGAAAACGTCAACGCAAGGATGACTCCGAAACCGGCTCCGACGGCTGCCAGGAATACGCCCTCTGCTACGACGCCCAACCATATCCTTCGCGTCGGCGCTCCAAGCGCTATTCGAATTCCTAGCTCGTTTCGCCGCTGGACGACGCCATAGGCTAGCATCCCATGAGTTCCGACAGCGGCGAGGAAAAGTGCTAATCCGGAGAGCACCGCCATGAGCACCAACAAGAAGCGCGGCATGGCGATCGTGGCCGCATAGAGTTCTATGGCCGGCCGCAGCTCTTCGATCGGTTGCAGGGAATCCAATTCGTGAACAATGCTTCGGATGGAGGCCAGCAGCGGCCGTGGATCGCCACCGGTGCGAATCGCCAGAGGCACGTAAGACGGTGCCGTGTTCGGCCCAAGCGGATAGAGAATCTCATAGCTGCCATTCCGGTCATCGGGCCCCATCAACCGCAGGTCACGCGTAACTCCGACGACGGTAAGCCAGGGTCGTTCGGCGCCTATCCGAAAGCTTCGACCGAGCGGGCTGGCCCGTCCCCAGAGTAGACGCGCCATGTCGAGATCAATCATCACGTTGTCGGTTCCCACGTCTTCCTCACGTAGAGGCCGCCCAGCAGCGATCGGAACCTCCAGGACCTCGAAGAAATCCGGTCTAATGTTTGCAAACGGAAGCAGCTGCGGTTGGCTCGGCGCCATGCCGGCTTCTGTCTCGAGCGCAACGCCAAAGTGGAACCCTGACGTCGGTGGTACCCCTCCGTTGACCGACACACCTCGCACCTCGGGCAGTGCCTCGAGCCGTTCTTCAAGTATGCGGAGGAATGCAGCCCTGCTTGTGGACGATGGGTAACTCGATGACGGGAGGTTGAGCCGCAACACCGCAAGGTTTTCAACTCGGAACCCCGGTTCCACGCGCATCAGCTGCACGAAACTGTTGGTGAGCAGGCCCGCGCCGACGAGCAACATCACCGTGAGTGACATTTCAACCACGACCAGGCCCCGCCGCAGCCGGTTCTTTTGACTCGTGGCACTCGCGTAGGTGGTCAGGGCGGCGTGGTTCGCGGGCGAGGAACTTCGTGCAGCGAGCAGAGCGGGGAAGAGCCCGATCACGAACCCCGTCGCGGTGGCAACGAGAAAGGTGAAACCGAGCGTGCGCAGTTCCATCTTGATCTCGAAGGGTGCGAAAAATGTGATCGAGCCGGGGATGATGCCCCGAAACGATGACAGCGCGACGAGAGCAAGAACGACCGCGGCAACGCCGCTCAATAGCCCGAGTATCACGCTTTCAGTGAGGAGCTGTCTGGCCACCCTCCAGCGCGATGCGCCCAGGGCCGCGCGCACAGCCAACTCTCGCGAGCGTGACCAGCCACGAACGAGAAGAAGTGCTGTAGCGTTGATGCCCGCGATCAGCAGAAGAACCGCCACGGCGCCCCCGAGCAACCAAAGGACCCGAGAGTTCTGGGCCCGAGTCGCCGCGCCGAACGGGCGGAGCATGACGGACCAACCCTCCCCTCGGGCTTGCTGTTCGGAAAGAGTGCTTGCGATTGCGTCCGCACGTATCTGGGCCACGGGCAGGGACCCCTCCGCCAGCCGAGCAACGAAGTAAAGCCCCGCGCCGCCTCCACCGGGACCGAGGAAAGAGCCGTCCGACCGGATCGGCATCCAGGCCTCGGTCGTGGAGTACTCAGGGAACTTGAATCCGGCCGGCATCACACCAACGACACGATGTTGTGCTCCTTCCAGTTCGATCACTCGCCCGATCACCTCCGTATCGCCTCCGAGCACGCGGTGCCAGAAGGCATGATCGAGCACGACTACCGGAGGGGCCCCAGGATCCGCATCCTCGGGCGCTAACCCGCGTCCGAGGATCGGGCGCACGCCGAGGACCTCCTCGAACTCGTGCGTCACTGCTTGGACGGACAAGACCTGGGGTTCCGATCCACCCGTAAATAGGACCGCTCCGCGGGCATGGCTGAACGCGCCCTGAAAGACCTCGGACTGCTGATGCCACACCTGCGCGCGATCCCAGGGAATGTACGGTCTCATGTCCCCATTTTGCGTAACCGCGAGTACCTCAACGAGTCGGTCAGGCTCATGGTAGGGCAACGGCCGAAGTAGGAGGGCGTCGGCCACGCCGAACATCGCGGCCATGGCACCCAGCCCCAGCGCCAATGTGAGCACGACAGTGGTCGAGAACAGGGGATTCCTGCGTAGGCCGCGAAGGGCGTACCGAACGTCGCGTGCGTGCTCTTCGACCCAGCGTACGCCACGAGCGTCCCGCGTCGCTTCTCGGACCTGAACTGGACCACCGAGCCGGAGCTGCGCTCGGCGTCGTGCCTCCCGCGGGCTCAGCCCCTGTCGAACGTTCTCTTCGGTGGCCATGTCCACGTGGAACCGCAGCTCTTCGTCGAGATCCCGATCCTCACGGTCACCGAAGAATAAAGCGCGGAGGCGCCCCGCTACTTCCGAAAGCGCTCTCATCCCGTGCCCTCCGAGCTCAACACCCAATTGACGCCCTTCGACGCACGTTCCCAGCTCGCTGCCTCCCGATCGAGCTGTCGCTCCCCGGAAGGGGTTAGCATGTAATAACGGGCCCGTCTGCTGTTCTTTGTCATCCTCCACTCTGATCGAATCCAACCCTTTAGTTTCATTCGCTGGAGAGCTGGGTAAAGCGACCCTTGACTCACCTGGAAGATCTCTCGGCTCATCTGCTCGATACGTTGCGCGAGCCCCCACCCATGCATCGACTCGAGCGAAAGTGCCTTGAGGACCAGCAGCTCCAGGGTGCCCTGAAGCAGCTCGTGCGACTCTCTGGACATTGAGCCAACTCCTTCAGATTATCTGAAGCAACAGAGAGTTATGATTCAACCGTTCCTTCAGGCTGTCAAGAGGAATGGGCCGAAGACAGCGAGGGGCACGCCCCAATGGGGCCGATGGTTTCCGCCCCTCGCTCGGAATGCTCATGGTAACTCGCAGGCCCCTGCGACCGTGTGTGATCCGGCTAACCGTCGCGGAGGTGGCCGAGGCCACGGGCCGCTCGAAGCACGGGGTGTACAGGGCGACGTGTGAAGGGAAGAGGAGCGTGCGCCTACCAGCCCGCAAGCTCGACGATCGCCTTGAGGGGACGGCCAGCGAGCTGTGGGCATGGATCAGGGATCATCGTACGCTGCTGGGAACCAGTGCGGCCTTCAGTGGCTCGGGAGAACGACAAGAAGACAGTGCGCGGGCTCAAATCTGAAGGTACTCTTGGGTGGACCCTTTCCTCTGCCCGGACATATCTGGAAGCGAAGTGGAACCCGCTACGCACCAGTGGAGACTGAAGGGCGCGGCCTTCTTGGTGGCGATGATGCTCACGCCGCTGGCGCGCCCTTGCTCAATTCACGCCCAAGCGATTGTCGGTCGGGTCGTCGATGGCGTGACCGGTGAAGGCGTGCCCACAGTGTCGGTCGAAGTGCGCGACTCCGACGACGGAATCCTCGGGACAGATGTGTCCGGCGAGGCTGGACTCTTCAGGGTCTTGCTGGCCGTCGGAGGCGGACCCTTCCGACTCGAAACGACCCACATGGCCTACGGGGAGTCCGCAGTCGATTCTCTCTTCGTCGGTGAGAGTGAGGAAGTCATTCTTCCGGCCATCCGACTCGAGCCGGCCCCGATCGCGCTGGATCCAATCGTTGCGCGGGCGCCGCCTCCTCCACGGGTGACCAGGGGACAGGAGTGGATCCGGCGACATCAACTTGAAGGGAAAGGGGCGTTTTTCGCGGGCGCGATACTCGAAGTTTTGAATCCACCATCTCTTACCGAGTACATTGCTGCACAGACGGGCCTCTCACTCAGCATTGGCTCCCGGGGGCAAAAGGGTCTGTGGCACCCCGACTCTCGAAACGGGGAAGACTGCATCGTCGTGCGCCTGAACCGCTGGCCCCTCACTTACCCGATTGACGAGATTCCGATCGCAGGTGTGGCTGGAATCGAGGTCTACAAGGACGCGATCGACGTCCCGCTCGGATATGCTTGGGACCATGGGAAATGCGGGCTCGTGAACATCTGGTTGTGGAATTCTTGGAGATGAGCGCGAGGCACTTCCGGGAGAGAGCGGAGGGAGTCCGAAGACAAGGCTCGCCACCCTCGCCCGACCCACAGCGTTCCTACGAAGGCCGCACCGCGAAGCGGGGGTGCGTCTGCACCAGTTGGTCACGGGCGACGAGAAGGGCATGGTCTGCCGCGGAAAAGTCGGCTCCTACACCGTACCGAACACCGCTGGCGAACTTCGTTCCCCTGATCGGATGCATTCCCACGGCTTCCTCCAGACGCCGACCGAACTCGTCGGCCCAGCCCGACGGGACCGCGACAACGAACTCGTCCCCCCCGATCCGCCAGAGATTGCGGGACTGAATGTCCCACTCGCTCGCGATCACGCTCAACGCCTTCGCGACCTCGCCGATCAGTCGATCCCCTGCCTCGTGCCCGAGCGTGTCGTTCGTGCGCTTGAGTCCCACGATGTCCACGGCGAGGACTTCGGTGTCCGGATCCCCATCGACACGGGGGCGTGCTTCGTTCCAAGCCCTCCGATTGAACAGTCCCGTGTCGTCGTCGCGGTAGACCTCGTCCAGGAGGACGCGTTGGTCGGACCCTAATGGGGAGTCCGCCACCCGGGCCGGGGTATAGTCGGTCGGTGCCCAGTTGGCGCGTGTGATCCTCGATTTGCGCATGGCGGCGTCGCCCGGCGGCCGTGCTCGGGTTTCAGCGCTCCGGCCATTCCCGTTCGGCTTAGCCGGACGCCCATTCAGGGGGGGCAAAGACTTATCCATGCGGACCTCACTATCGATAAGCGATGGGTATATAGAGTGATGCGGCTCCGTGGGCGGAGTGTTGTAGCATGCGCGAAACATATGTGTACTCGACGGTCGGAGCCCATCGCTCATTGGGATTAAAGACGGAACTAATCCCAAAGTACCAGGGCCTTCCGCCCGATCGCCCGCAAGTGCTGCTTCCGGCGGTGGCGCCAGTCGCCGCCCTCGTCCGGGGCCTACCTCCGATACACGACCCGTCCCTCGAAAACGGTGAGATCCACCCGTGTGTCGGAAATCCGCTCGGGCGGCACCCGAAAGAGGTTGGTGTCCAGGACGACGAGGTCTGCGATCTTGCCCACCGTGATGGTGCCGGTTTCACCCTCCATGTCGCCCGCGATCGCGCCGTTCAGAGTGTAGGCCCGGATCATGCTTTCCAGGTCCACCCGCTCCTCGGGGATCCAGGCCGCGCCGGTATCCTGGTCCGGGTTCCGGCGTGTCACGGCGACTTCGATCGCCCGGAGCGGGTCCATCGAGGTCACCGACCAGTCGCTTCCCGCGGCGACGACGGCCCCCGTCTCGAATACGCTTCGGGCGGGATAGAGCCAACGCGATCGCTCGGGACCCAGGCGCGGCACCGTGAGGTCGGTGATGTAGCTGTCCTCGTAGAACCAGAGCGGCTGGAAGCTGGCAACTACGCCGAGCTCCGCGAAGCGCGGGATGTCTTCAGGGTCGAAAAGCTGGATGTGGGCCAGGATGTGACGGGGCCCCGCGCCTCCATCCCTGGCGTGCTGCGCCTCGAAGGCATCGAGCGCAGTGCGAATGGCCCGGTCCCCGATCGCATGCACATGGACCTTGAAGCCCGCGTCGTCCAGCGCCATCACGAGTGCCGTGAGCGTGTCCGGCGGGACGCTTAACTCGCCCCTCCACGCGGGGCGGTCGGTGTAGGGTTCGAGCAGGGCCGCCGTGCCTCCCTCGATCACGCCGTCGAGAAAGATCTTGGCCGCCACGGGACGGACGAGACGGCCTATGGTGCGGTCGCGAAGGGCTTCGAGCTCGGGTATCTGGGTGACCCCCCGGTTCGGGTCCACCCTGAGCGCGATCACGGCGCGGGCCGTGAGCCACCCTTCCCCTTCCGCCGCCGCGTAGGCACGTACGAAGGCCTCCCCGGCACTCGCCTCATGCACCGTGGTGATCCCGAGCGAAGCCGCGCGGGCGAGGCCACGCTCTAAGCCTGCCTGCACTTCGGCGTCGGACGGTTCCTCCAGAAGGCGGCCCACCAGCTCCATCGCGCTCTCGCGCAGCGTCCCCTGCGGCTCGCCGCCGGGGGTGCGCACGATGACTCCGTCGGGCGGCGGATCGGTGGACTCGGCTGTGACGCCGGCCAGCGCCAGCGCCGCCGAGTTCACCCAGGCGGTATGGGCATCCGAGGAGGTGAGGTACGCGGGCCGATCGGGCACGAGGCTGTCCAGCAGCATTCGGGGCGGCGCACCGTCGGGAAAGATCGGAAGCTGAAATCCCCCGCCGCGAACCCATTCCGCCTCCGGATCCCGCGCCGCGCACGCCGAAACGAGGCGGACGATGTCGGCCCGGGATTCCGCGGGGTTCAGATCGCACTGGCCGAGCTCGATTCCCCCGGACACCGGATGGACGTGGGTGTCGTGGAATCCCGGAAGTAACATTCGGCCCTCGAGCGCGATCACCTCGGTTTCGGGGCCGATAAGTGCTCTTGCCCCTCCCGCATCACCCACATAAGCGATACGGCCGTCGCGGACGGCGACAGCCTCCGCCCGGGGCCGTTCGGGGTCTACGGTGTAAACGAGCCCATCGAGAAAGACCAGGTCCGCGGGCACCGCAGCCTCGCCGGCACAGCCCGCGAGGGCCAACGCGGCCAATAGGGCCAAGCGGGGTCCCGGGGCTCGCATCAGCTCTCTTTCAAAGCCTCCACGTCGATCTCGAAGAGCCGCGACGCGGTCCGCCACGCGATGTTCTCGAAGGTCTCTCCCTCGAACTCGAGCGAATTGAGGAACTTCACGTACGGCCCCATCTCGACGAGCGGCCAGTCACTTCCGTACATGAGCTGGCGTCCGGGATCGCCCATATACGCGATCATGTCCTTCACGCGCGCGACCAGGTGACGCTCGAAGGCATAGTCGAAGTCTCCGAGAACGAGCCCGGAGATGTCGGCAAAAACATTGTCGTTTTTATAAAGCACCTCGGCGGTGTCCTGGAACCAGGGATTTCCGAGGTGGCAGATGACAAATCGGACATCGGGATAGTCCACCGCCACGTCATCCACGAGGAGGGGATGAGCCATTCGAACCTTCGCGTTCGCCGCGTAGGTGTCGCCGCAGTGGATCATGACTGGCACATTGTGCTTGGCGGCGATGCGGAAAACCGTCTCCAGCGAGGGATCGTTGATCGGGTACTTGTCGTAACCGGGGTAGAGCTTGATGCCCTTGACCAGCCCATCCCGGATCCGCTCTTCCATGTGGAAGAGGTCCGTCCGCGTGTCGCCGCGCCACCGGAGTCCTTCGATCACCGTCGTCCTCGGATCTTCGGCGAGGATCTCCAGGACGTGCTCGACGCTCGGCCGCTCCACGTCCACCTTGTAAGAGGTGAGCACGATGGCGTGATCGACACCATGTTGGGCCATAGCGTCGAAGAGGCGTTGGACGTTGGCCTCCGTTGGCCGGGGAGCTTCGCCTTCAGCTGTGTGGTAGTTGTTGAGATGCACGTGACAGTCAATGAGCATGGTGTTCGAATCCTCCCCGATTCACTGGATTGAGAGCCATGACCAAGAGTAGGGAATCGAAAGGGTCGAAGGCCAGCCTACCCCTGAAAGACTTCGAGAGGAAGATCCGCGTTCGCGGGTTGGCCCTCGAGGACTACCCGGAGCTGGTCGCCCTGCAGGAGCGCTGCTTTCCGGGAATGACACCCTGGGCGAAGGACCAGCTCGAAAGCCAACTCGATATCTTTCCGGAAGGGCAACTCTGCCTCGAGTACGACGGCCGACTCGTCGCCTCTTCGACTTCGCTCATCGTGGATTACGATCGCGACCACGAGTGGCACGACTGGAAGCGCGTTTCCGACGGCGGATACATCCGCAACCACACGCCGGGCGGCGACACGCTGTACGGGATCGAGATCATGGTGGATCCCGAGTTCCGGGGGATGCACCTGGCGCGCCGTCTCTACGACGCTCGCAAGGCCCTCAGCCGCGAGCTCAACCTCGCGCGCATCGTCATCGGAGGCCGCATCCCCGGATTCGGAAGTCAGCCGGAGGGGATGTCTGCACGTGAATACGTGGAGAAGGTGATCGAACGAGGGCTCTACGATCCGGTTCTCACGACGCAGGTGGCGAACGGGTTCGTGCTTCGGGAGCTCATTCCGGATTATTTCCCGTCCGATACCGCTTCGCGGGGATACGCGACACACCTCGAGTGGACCAATCTGGACCATATTCGCGACCCGAAGCAGCGTTGGTACCGGGTCTCACAGGTTCGGCTCTGCGCCGTTCAGTATCGGATGCGGCCCATCGACTCATGGGAGGAGCTCGAAGCGCAGTGCTCGTTCTTCGTGGACGCGGCGGCCAACAGCAAGGCCGATTTCGTGTTATTCCCCGAGCTCATCACGAACCAGCTCAGCGGGCTCGAACCGCGGCGCACTCCTGCCGAGACCGTCCGCGCCCTGGCGAAGCTCACGCCCCGCTACCTCGACTTCTTCTCCGGCGCCGCGATCAAATACAATGTGAACATCATCGGGGGATCTCAGTTCACGATCGTGGACGACCGCCTCTTCAACGTCGCTTTTCTCTTTCGCCGGGACGGCACGATCGAGCAGCAGCCCCGAATTCACGTCACGCCGGAGGAGCGGAGGTGGTGGGGAATCGAGCCCGGCACGGGACTAAGCGTCTTTCCGACGGATCGGGGCCGCATCGCCATCCTCCCCTCTTATGACGTCCTGTTTCCCGAGCTGGCCCGGATCGTCGCCGGAGACGGCGCCCAGATCCTCTTCGTACCCTTCTCCGAGGAAGACCGGGCCGGCTATCTTCGGGTCCGGTACTGCTGTCAGGCAAGGGCCGTCGAGAACGATGTCTACGTCGTGGCCTCCGGCACGACCGGGAACCTTCCCTTCGTGGCACATGGGGACACCCATTACGCGCAGTCGGGGATCTTCACTCCCCTCGACCATGCGTTCGCCCGCGACGGAGTGGCCGGCGAATCCACCCCGAATGTCGAGACGCTCGTGATCGCGGACGCCGACCTCGAACTGCTGCGAAGACATCGCTACGAAGGCACCGTCCAACCCTGGCGAGACCGCCGCACCGAGCTCTATCGCGTGGCCTGGCGCCCGCGCCCCGACGAGCCCGAAGAGCGGATCTGAGCCGAGGGCGGGAACCCTACTCGCCTGGACCATCGCATCCGCGCCGCCTGGAATTCCTCCCTTGGGTCCCGTATCGTGGTGGCTCACGTTCGTCACGTCTGAGTCCCTGACACGGGACCTGAATTGCGGAGATACGTCATGAAGCGGCATTTCTGGATCGTCCTGGCGATGCTCGTGCTTGTTCCGGTTCTCGGGCGCGCCCCCCTCGGTGCGCAGGACTTCCATGCGAACATCGAGATGACCGGGGTCAGTCTTCCCACTCCGATGAACGGGGCGATTTATACCGACGGACCTCGGACTCGGCTCGAGGTCGACTTCCAGGGCATGCCCATCGTCCTTCTCCTCGATTCCGAGAGCGGAAGCCAGACCATGATCATGACCGCCCAGCGCTCCTACATTCAGATGCCCGCCGGCATGGCCCCCGTGACCGCGCCGCCGGCCAGGGAGGTGGACGCGGAGAATCCCTGCGCCGACGAAGACATCACCGAATGTGTTTCCCTCGGGTCCGAGGTAGTGAACGGCTACGACGCGCGGGGATGGCAGTTCGTGTCGGAGGGGCAACCCGTGACGGCGTGGATCTCGACGGAGCTCGACTTTCCTGTACGCATCGAGACCAACGACGTCACCGTGAACTTTTCCGAGCTTTCGCTCGATCCGGTCGATGCGGCGCTCTTCCAGATTCCCGAGGGATTCCAGCCGATGCAGGGGCTTCCGTTCGGCGGCTGACCCGCGGCCCGTCCCTCCTGGCCACCGTCGGCTGATTCACGGCGGTCCCAGGCCTTAAGCGCCGCCGCCGCCGCCTGCCAGCGTCCGCATGCTCGAAACGCTTCAGCGGGACTCTGTGCGCTACTTCTGGGAGCTGGCGAATCCCGAGAATGGACTCGTGCCCGACAGCTCTCGTGTGGGAGCTCCCTCGAGTATTGCCGCGACTGGCTTCGGTCTCGCCTCTCTGGTGGTAGCGGCGGACAGGGATTGGATCTCGCGCGGCGCCGTCGCCGAGCGGATCCTTGCCACCCTTCGCACCTTTTGGAATGGGCCGAGTGGGGAAGGGTCGGCCGCGATCGGGGAGCGAGGCTTCTTCTATCACTTTCTGGATATGAAGACCGGGCATCGGGCGAGGCGATGCGAAGTCTCGACGATCGACACGACCTTCCTCCTCGCGGGAGGGCTCATCGCGGCGGCCTACTTCGACGGCTCGGATCCAGTCGAGGCCGAGATCCGGGAGCTCGGCCACGCCCTTTACCGCCGAACGGATTGGCTCTGGGCATTGGCTGGGGGAAACACGGTATCCCACGGATGGAGGCCGGAGACGGGCTTCCTGAAGGCCCGCTGGCAGGGATACAACGAGGCGCTCCTTCTCCAGGTTCTCGCGCTGGGTTCGCCGACGCATCCGATCCCCGAATCGAGCTACAGGGCCTGGACTGAGACCTACCGGTGGCGCAAGGTCTACGAATGGGAGGTCCTCTACTCGGGGCCGCTCTTCACACACCAGTTCTCTCACGCCTGGATCGACTTTCGCGGCATCTCCGACTCATACCTGCGCGAGAGGGGAAGCGACTACTTCGAGAACAGCCGCCGAGCCACCCTGATCCAACAGCGCTATGCCATGCGAAATCCCCTGGGATTCGCGGGGTATGGAGAGCACATGTGGGGGCTTTCCTCCGGCGGCGGACCCGGGCCCTCCGTGCGATTCGCGGCCGGACGGCCTCGGCGCTTCTGGGACTACCGGGCGCGCGGAGTGCCCTGGGGCCCGGACGACGGGACCCTGATGCCCGGGGCGGTGGCGGCCTCCCTCCCCTTCGCCCCGGAACTCGTCCTTCGTACACTGGAAGCCATAGAGGAACGAGTTCCGGGGGCGCGAGGCGACTTCGGATATCGGTGCGGATTCAACCCCACCTTCGCGCCCGAGGGGTGGGCATACGCCCACTCCTTTGGGATCCATCAGGGACCCGTCGTTCTGATGGTCGAGAACTTCCAGACGGGGCTGATCTGGAATCTCACTCGCCGCTGCGCCCCCGTCGAAGAAGGGTTGCGGCGAGCAGGGTTCCGTGGCGGGGTTTCCGATCGCGCTCGTCCTTGCGTGGGTCTACGAGGTCAGCGCGTCGGGAATTGAACGGACGCGATCCGTGGAGGGTGGGGTCGGACACACATGGAAGATTA
Organism: Gemmatimonadota bacterium; assembly: GCA_040882465.1. Lineage (NCBI taxonomy): Bacteria > Pseudomonadati > Gemmatimonadota > Gemmatimonadota bacterium. The sequence continues at coordinate 58,769 of JBBEBG010000028.1, read as the reverse complement.
TCGGGCTCCTGTTCGGCGTGGGGATGGCGGGGATCGGGGCATGGCTGCTCCTCTCCTGACCGTCTCGGGGCTTACCGATCCGGGTCGGGTGCGGCCTGAAAACCAGGATGCGTTCGCGGCGACCGATCTCTCCAAGGAATCCGCTGGAGCGCGGTCCATCGAAGGCCCGGACCCGCGGACGGGTGTGGGAGGGGGAACGCTCACTTTTTTCCCCACCTCCAAGGGGATCCTCCTCCTCGTTGCCGACGGACTCGGGGGCACGCCGGGCGGCGCCACGGCCAGCCGGCTCGCGGTCTCCGCGACGACGGAAGCGATGCAACGCACGACGGTGGGTGGGCCGCCGAACGCGGACGACGCCGCGCGAAGGCTCGGCGAAGCCGTGGTGGAAGCGGGGCGGCGGGTCCGGACCGCTGGGGAGGCCTCACCCGATCTTCGGGGGATGGGTACGACGATCACGGCAGCCCTCGTGCTCGAAGGACTCGTCCTCGTCGCGCAGGTGGGGGACTCTCGCGGCTACCTTCTCCGGGACGGAAATCTCGTCCAGCTCACCCGCGATCAGTCGGTGGTCCAGGAGCTGATCGAAGCGGGGGCGATCACCCGAGCGGAGGCGCGCACCAACCCCCAGCGGAACCTCATCCTTCAGGCGTTGGGCTCGGCACCGGAACTCGAAGTGGCGTTCTCCCGATCGGAGCTCCAGCCTGGCGATCGGCTCCTCCTCTGTTCGGACGGGCTCTGGGGCCTCGTCGAGAGTGAGAAGATCGCGGAAATTCTCCGGGTTGCCGCGAGCCCAGCGGAGTCGTGCCAGGCGCTCGTGTCCCGTGCGAACGCGCGGGGGGGGACCGACAACATTACGGCGCTCGTCGCTCGAGTGGATTGAGCGGCCCGTCCGCGTCCCATGAGCGCCGCGGAATGCGTCCGCGCCTTTCTTGTGCTGCCGCTCGGCCTCTCGCTAAGCCCGCAGCGCCAATTCCGGCGGGACCACCTCGATGCCGAGCGCCATGCCGACGGCGGGGTAGGTCAGCTTCCCGGCGTGGGTGTTCAGGCCGGCAAGCAGGTGTGGATCCTCCTCGCAGGCCCGGCGCCACCCCTTGTCGGCAAGCGCGAGCATGAAGGGCAGGGTGGCGTTTCCGAGCGCGATGGTGGAGGTGCGTGCCACCGCCCCGGGCATGTTGGCCACGCAGTAGTGCATGATGCCGTCCACCTCGTAGATCGGATCAATGTGGGTCGTCGGCCGTGAGGTCTCGAAGCAGCCGCCCTGGTCGATCGCCACATCCACGATGGCGGCGCCCGGCTTCATGCTGGCGAGCTGTGCGCGGCTGACGAGCTTCGGCGCGGCCCCGCCCGGGATCAGCACCGCGCCGATCGCCATGTCGGCCTCGGCGACCGCTTTTTCGGTGCTGTGCTTGGAGGCGTAGAGGGTCTTGAACTGCCCGCCGAAGACGTCGTCGAGGGTGCGCAGGCGGGCCAGCGACAGGTCCAGTACCACGACGTCCGCGCCCATCCCCGCCGCCACCCGTGCGGCATGGGTGCCGACCACGCCGCCGCCGATCACGGCCACCTTCGCCGGAGGCACGCCCGGCACCCCTCCCATCAGCACGCCGCGTCCGCCGTTTGCCTTCTGCAGCGTCCAGGCGCCGACCTGCGGCGCCAACTTACCGGCGACCTCGGACATCGGCGCCAGCAGCGGCAACCCGCCACCACGGTCGGTGACGGTCTCGTAGGCGATGGCGGTGACCCCCGACTCGAGCAGGTCGTGCGTTTGCTCCGGGTCGGGCGCGAGGTGCAGGTAGGTGAAGAGGATCTGTCCCGCGCGCAGGCGGGCGCGCTCGGCCGCCTGCGGCTCCTTCACCTTCACGATCAGCTCGGCGCCGGCGAAGACCTCCTCGGCCGTACCGGCGATCGTCGCGCCAACCGCGAGGTAGTCCCCGTCCGGAAAGCCCGAGCCGGCGCCGGCTCCGGTCTCCATCAAAACCTGGTGCCCGCGCCCGATCGCTTCGCGCGCTGCCGCCGGCGTGATGCCGACGCGGAACTCCCGGACTTTGATCTCCTTGGGACAGCCGATTCGCATCTCTACTCTCCGATTCGTTCATCCGGTGGCGGCCCCAACCATAGCACATCGGAGGGATCGTCGAAGGTGACCGGATCGCCGGTCTTCTGGAGCCCGTGCTCCGGGAGGCGGTCGCGCTCGACGGCCTCTTGGCTTTCCCATGGCCTCGACGTACACATGCCCGGTGGAAGCGATGATCGTCTAATCCCTGAGGCGTCCGTCGAATGAGCGAATCGCCCACGGCCCGGCTCGAACGAAAGTATCGATACACCTCACGCGTTTACGACCTTCTGGATTGGCCGTGGGAGCGCCAATACAGGAGATGGCGGCCCTCCATCGTGGGCGATGTCGAGGGCAGGGCCCTCGAAGTCGGCGTGGGAACCGGGCAGAACCTCTCGCACTATCCTTCCGGGGTGGAGCTCCACGCAGTGGACCTGAGCCGCCCGATGCTCGAGCGGGCTCAGCGACGTGCTTCATCGGCGCGGTGCCGGGCTTCGTTTCATCATGCCGATGCCCTCGACCTGAGCCAATTCTCCGATCGCTCCTTCGATTGGTACATCGCAACTTTTCTCTACTGCGTCCTTCCCGACCAGCTTCAAGCTCGAGCGCTCGCCGAAATGTCCCGTGTCCTCGCTCCGGGCGGACGGTTCAGGCTCGTCGAGATTCTTTACTCGCATCACCGGGGACGTCGGCTCGCCCAGCGCGTCATGGCCCCGTGCGTCAATCTCGTGTATGGCGCACGCTTCGATCGTCGCACGTTGGAGCACCTGGCCGGGGCGCCCGGCATCGAGGTGACCGGCACGCGGTGGCTCAAGGATGACACATACCTCCTGATCGAGGGCAGGCGGACATAGCCTCGCCAGGGAGCGCGCGCACCGTCACCTTCGAAGCGCTGGGATTCGATTCTCGAGCCGGGAGCGGAAGGAAATGCCCTACATCGAAGCGAGCGCCAGGGTGCGGGTCGACGAGGGAGGCGCCCCCGAGACCCCGGGGGAGCTCAATTACGCGCTCACCCGACTCGTGGACGACTACCTCGTCCGGATGGGCGGCGTCCGATACGCACTCTTGAACGAGGTCATCGGCGCGCTGGAGTGCGCGAAGCTCGAACTGTACCGACGGGTGGCCGCGCCATACGAAGAAGGAAAGCGGGAATCCGCCGGCGACGCCTATCGCTCGATCTAGCTCACGTGAGTCGTACGCTCCGCCGCGCGTGCGGGAACGCCCTGTTCCCGCCTACGGGTTCAGCCAGTAGTTCACCTTGATCATGAAGGTGTTCTCGGGCTGGATCTTGAAGAGCCTCCCCGAATCCCGGCCGAGGTCCAGTTCACCGTAGGTGCCCTCCGGATGCCCGGTGCTCGTCAGGCGCTCTGAGCGCCCGTGCTGCCACACGAGATAGAGGGTGCTCCCGGGCCGCCACTCCCAGCGGAGGACGGCGTTTCCGATCAACGAACGGAAATTGAAGTCCCGGTCGCTCACGAAAAAGGTCGTCTCTCCGTCGCCGGCTGGGTCGATCAGGTATCGTCCGTCCTCTCCGCGCGTGATCGTGCCGACGTCCTCCCCGTACTCAAGGAAGTCGAAGGTTCGCGGGGCGGCGAGCTCCTTGAGGGCGAGGTAGTTCCCGCTCGAGACGAAGGGCTGCATGTAGAGCTCGAAGGTGAGCCCGCGCGTGAAGGTCATGTTGACGCGGGCGTCCACGTCGAACGTCGTTTGCTCGATTCCCGCGAAGACGTACCGATTCCCGAAGGTGTTCGTGGCGGCGGCATCTCCGATGGTCGTCACGTACTGGGCGGCCGACAGGCTCTGACTCAGGCTGGCTCCGAGGACCACCTCATAGATGCCCTGGAAGCGCATCGTGAGGCCGACATTTCCGGACTTTCGCCACCCGCCCGCGTCGTCTTCGGAGTAGTTGAAACTTACTCTGGGTTGAACGGTGCTCTGCGGCGGAACGCTGAAGCTCAGATTGCTGGACCACCCCCCGGGCGATTTTGCGAGGGGTCCGCCCCGGGTCAGCCGGTCGTCGAAGGTTTCGAACGACTTGCGGAGTCCGAAGTTGAAGCCGTATTGCGAGAGACGCGTGGCGCCCACGGAGAGTCCCGCATCGTGCGATAGCGTCTCCCCTCCGAAGTTCTGCGTGGCCCCGCCGGACGCCGAGACATTGAAGCTCCGGAAGCGCGCTCCGGTCCTCGGCATCCGATATCCCAGGTCCCACGAAAAATTGACCCGGTCGGCCGCGCTCTGGAACCCGAAGTCGTTGATCTCGAAGCCGGGGCTCGTCGCGTTCAGGGTCACCCCTCCTTGCCAGGCGCCGTTCTGCTTGCCCGCGCTGATCGTCCCATAGTACCCCGTAAGCGAGGTGGCCGTGGGGTCGTAGTCCAGGTGATCGGCATCAATGCGGCGGAAGTACCGCGCCGAGCTCCGCTGCGTGCTCGCGATGACGGCCGTGTCCCCCGTGACCCGGCTTCCCGCGAGCGCGCCGCTGATCGCCCAGGCCCGGTTGGCCCATTCGAGCCGGCCATCCACTCCAAAGGAATACCCCGAGGCATGGAGGTCTTCCTGAAGCGCTTCCGTCCGCAGATTCCGGTTCACGGCCGTGGCGATCACGCCGAAGGAGCGACTCCCCTCGTCCAGGTCGCGCCGTACTCTTGCCGCCATATAGTTCGTGAGAGGTTCCACCTCCGTCTCGGACCGATTTCCATCCGCGTCGACCCAGGGGACGACGGTGCGGTTGCTCACGGCCTCGAGCAGGCCGATGGACCACCCTCCCGTCGGCCGGCCCGTGACCCGGGCGGCCCCGAGAATCGTCGTCGAGTTGGGAATGTCCGCGTATTCGGACTCGTTGGGGACCGACCCCTGGGGAGCCCTTCCGATTCGCCTCGTGTTGATGAGCTGAGAGCCGCCGCCGCCCCCTTCGCCGAATCGGAAGATGTCGGATCCCTCCACGAAGAACTGCCGCCTTTCGTTCACCCGCGTCTCGAACGCGGTGAGATTGATGACGGCCGGGTCCGCCTCGACCTGACCGAAGTCGGGGTTCACGGTGGCGTCGAGCGTGAAGTTCGTGCCGAGCCGGTACTTCAGATCCGCGCCGACGTTGGCGAAGTAGTCCGATCCACTGCGGAAGGGATTGTCGAAGTCCGCCCCCGAACTCCTGGGGATGTCGCGGAATTCAGCGCGCGCCGTTGTATAGGGAAGGATCTCGAGGCCTTTTCCTTGCTGAAGGCCTTCAAGTCCCTCGAGGTGACCGTAACGGGCGACCCCCTGGGGCTCGTTTCGGGGAAGGAAGGCCCAAGACGTATCCTCGCCGTGGCGGCGAATCTTCCGTTCGATCTGGAGCCCCCAGGTCTGCACCGGAGCGTCGGGATACCGGAGCTGGCTGAAGGGGATCGCGATCTCGACGAACCACCCCTCCTCCGTCACCGTGGAGGCCAGGTCGTAGACGGGGTCCCACGAGGTGTCCGCGAAGCCGCCGCCCCCGGCGCCACCGCCTCGCGCACCGACGATGAACTCGTCCCGAATCCAGCCGGCACCGGGCGAAGTCGCTACCCGGAAGGCGGTGCGGTGATCGTGATAACCGTCCAGGTGGACGGCAAGGATGTCGATGTCCGGCACCCCCGCATCCCGGCGAGCCAGCCGGCCGAGGATCTCGCCGTCGTCCCACATCCAGCCGCCGATGTAGAGGAAGTCGTCGTCGTAGAGGAAGCGGACCTCCGTGGACTGGGTGATCGGCGCTCCCTCGTTCGGGACGGACTGGGTGAAGTCCGTGACCGCGGGCGCCGTCATCCAGGCCGCTTCGTCCATCCGACCGTCAATCCTCAACTCTGTTGTCGTCCGGACCGCGCGCGCGGCGGGCGCGATGGCGTGGTCATAGCCCCCCGTGGCGGGTGCGGCCGGTGGCGGTTCACCACTGGGCGGAGCGGTGCCTTCGACGACTTGCGCGCCGAGAGCCGGAGCGGTGCCAAGGGTGAAGAGGATTCCCGACATGAGCAGGAGACGATGGCTCTGACGGCATTGCGGTGTCATTCGGTCGGCCCTGTAGGCAGGTTACCGCGCGAACGCGGTCGCTCCGCTTCGGCGCGGGACGGGCGGTCGCCCCCGCCGGCGCGGAGGGGCGTGTCGGTGGCAAAAGCTAACTTTAGGGGCAGGTGAGTACTAGCGAGACGTGCGCGCCCCCCCTGGCGGGGACGGGGGCTTACGCTCGATTCTGGTGCGAGGCGAAGTGAGCCTTCGATTTACTTCCAGGGCCCAATGACATGCTGATCGACGCCATCCGCTCGCTATTTCGTTCCGAAAGGGTCTCCTCGGAAGGAGATCCGGCCGAGACCCCTCCCGGGTTTGATCCGCTCCACCTTGCGGCATGCGCCCTTCTCCTGGAAGTAGCCTATGCGGATGGGGAATTCTCCGCCGCCGAGCGCGCACATCTCGAAGAGGTGCTGGAGCGGCACTTCTCACTCCCCCTGAAAGCCGGGCGGACTCTACTGGAGCTCGCACAGAAGGAGCGGGAAAACGCCACGGACCAATTCCGGTTCACGTCGCAGTTGAAGCAGGGCTACGATATCGGGCAGAAGATGGTCCTCGCGGAGGTGATGTGGGGCGTCGTGCTCGCCGACGGAGAGATTGCTGAACGCGAGCACTATCTTACCCGAAAAATCTCGAATCTCCTCGGGCTCGAGCCCGGTTATCTCTCGGCCGCAAAGATGGCCGCGGCCCGCAAGAAGATCTGATCCGCCTCCTCGCTTCAGAGGAAATGGACCTCCATTTCCAACCCCGATTCAGAGAACACCATCCGGGTTCGCGCGTCGGTTCCATCTTCCAGCGGGAGCCCCTGGTTGATCTCCACGTCGATGTCCAGCCCTTCGCCGCCGCCTCCTCCTCCCCTTCCCCGAAATGCCAGGAAGTAAACGGCGCCCGCCACGAGAATGAGGATCGCGATGATCGCGACGATGGAAACCGAGCTGTTACTTGATTCGGTCATAACTCACTCCTTCGCTCGAAGGGATGCCGGTGCGGACGCGGAAACTCGAGTCAATTTAGCCCGGCCAGCTCCATGCTCAGCTCGCGCAACTGGCGGCGAGCCTCCAGGTCGTAGGCCTGCGCGTTCGCGCGCCCGACGGTCATCGTGTTGAAGTATTGACCGGCCTCCGCGGACCGGACTGAGTTGACGACGAAATTGGCTCCCTCTTCGGCGCTCATGTTCGCCGTACCGCCACGCTCGCGCACCATGCTCGTGTCGAGGTAGCCGCCCGGGTGAACCGCGTTCGCCGTCACTCCGGTGCCCGCGAGCTCCTCGGCCAGATCGAAGGTCATGAAGACCTGGGCCAGCTTGCTCTGCGCGTAAGCGAAGGATCCCGCGTAAGGCTCGCGCTCGAGCATCACGTTTTCGAAGTCGATGGTGCCTCCTCCTTGTGCCGAGGAGGACACGCTGACGATGCGCGACGGCGCGCCGGCTCTCAGAAGGGGGAGAAGCTCCCGGGTCAGCAGGAAGTGGGACAGGTAGTTCACGGCGAAGCGGAGCTCGTACCCGTCCGCGCTGACCTCGCGCGGCGCGTTGTCCTGTCCACGCCCGATTCCGGCATTATTCACGAGGACATTCAGCCGGTCGTAGTCGCGGAGAACGGTGGCGGCGAGCTCCCGGACCTGGGCGAGGGAGCCGAGATCCGCCTGGATGAAGCGGGCGGTGCCTCCCTTGGCCACGACCTCTTCGACCACCGCCTGGCCGCGCTCGGCGTTTCGTCCGTGCACGATGATATGTGCGCCCGGACCGGCGAGCTGAAGGGCGACTGCACGCCCGAGGCCGTCGGTGGAGCCCGTCACCATGATGATCTCTCGACCCTCCACGGCGCTCGCAGGCACCTGGGCCGTAAGCTCACCGGTTCCCGCCACCAGGCCCGCGAGCAAAGCGGACGCGATGCCGAGCCGGACCATCCGGGCGCGAAGCCGAGTGGAAATGGGGGAGGAGGGCTCCTGCAAAGAACCTCGTCGATTCACCATCGGTTGAGCTCCGGTATAAAGCGGATTGGACGGCATACCCGTGGAAACATCGGCGATGAATAGTAGGTATACACCGCTGCCCCCGCCACGGATGCTTGCCCGACCGGTTGGGGGCCACGCAGATTTAGACTCGACTCGATAGAAACACGCCGTCCTGGGAGCTCAACGATGACCCGTGCATTGTCCATAACGCTGCTTGCTCTCGTTTTCTCCGGGCCCGTAGCCGCGCAGGCGCCCGCCGCCCTCATGATGCGGGTGGACCAGAGCAACAATGCCGCGGACCCGGACGACGTTCCCGAGGTCACCGTCACGTCGCTCGAGAATGGTTTCCAGGTCACCACCGGGCCTGCCGTGACGCTCTGGAGGCCGGAGCAGATGGCCCGCGGGAACTACACGTTGAGCGGCCGCTTCACGCTTCTCGAGCCGAGCAGCCACCGAAACTTCTACGGCCTGATCTTCGGGGGGCGCAATCTCAACAGCGAGAATCAGCGGTATCTCTATTTCATGGTGGCGCAAACCGGTGAGTTCGTGATCATCAATCGGATTGACAACACGAATACGAGCCAGATTCAGACCTACACGGCGCATCCCTCCGTGCAGCGCCCCGACGCCGACGGGCGGTCCGTGAACGAGCTCGCCGTCCGCGTGGGAGCGGAGCAGGTGGAGTTCCTGGTGAACGGCACGGTGGTCCATACCGCGGCGAAGACGGGGGCCCTCGCGGATACCAACGGGATTTGGGGCGTCCGTATCAATCACGTCCTCCCCGGCGTCGCCGTCGAAAATCTGGGCGTGACGACGAACTAACCGTCCCCGGTGACCTCGAGGACCAGCACCTGCGGGACCGGGCGCTGCCGAACCTCGAAAACGCGGTTTCCCCGCGTCCCTAGGATGAGCGGAAGGGAGCGGGTTCGTGCCTCCTCGGCGCCGTCCTCGAGCCGGATGAGACGCGATTCGATCGGGTCTGCCGCGCCGTCGGGACGGCTTCCCTCGACTCGTAGCTCATGCTGGAGCAGTGCGCGCCCGTCACCCCAGGGCACGACGGAGCGGAGGAGGTGCGATCCGTCGCCCTCGGCGTATTGGAGTCCGACGCCCATGTCGTCGGGGCTGTAGGCCAGGACGGGAGTGAAGTCCGCCAGCTCGCGGCTCCAGACCAGCCTCCCTTCGGTGTCGTGGAACTGGATCCGCGACTGGAAGTAGCTGGCCTCGAGGACGCCGCCGGAGACACAAAGAAGCTTGGAGGGGGTCAGCTCTTCGAGGGCGAGCTCCTGGAGCTCCAACACGAGAGTCTCCATCCCCGCGACGTCGGGTGCCGGGGAAAAGGACCGGACGATCGCGCCGTCGCCGCCGATTTCGTGAATGACCTGCCCGTCCTGGAAGTAACTCAGGAAGACGCGCCCTTCCGAGGTACAGAAGCCGGTCTCACCGAAAGCGAATGCCCGGTGCCGGTCCACGAACTCGGCACCGGAGGGCCCAACGGAGAAGCGCGAGATCCACGAGCTCCCCGGATCCCAGACTCGGAGCTCATCGCCGCCGTTCCACGCGATCCCGGTCGGGCTACGAAGCGTGCCCGGGTCCAATCCCTGATCGGCGATGGAGCCCAGAGGGGCGCCCGCCCCGTCGAAGAGGTGGACCGCGACGGCATCTACGTCGAGCACGGCGAACCTTCCGTCCGGCGCGGTCGCTACGTCCCAGATTCCCCCGAAGGTCTCCCACGGCTCGCCACTCTGCGCCCCGATCGCGAAGAGGGTGTCCACCCGGAGGCGTTCGAGCCGCGGCGGGAGGCCGGCGGAGACCCCGGATTCACCGCCGCATGCGGGAAGAATGAGAAGAGCGACCACCACGGGCGCACGAAGAGGCCCGATCCATCCGCCGATCATTCTCCAGGCATTCCCGGAAGAATGATCGCACCGCCACCACCCTGGAGGTGCTGCGCGTGCCCCGAGTTGTTCCGCTCGGTCCGCGTCATCGTCCCGAGCGCCGGACCCCCTTGGTTGAAGATGCTGTGGCGCAGGGCCATGACCATCCAGTCGTAGCGGTCCGCCATCCGGTACGTCGGGTCCACGAACTGGGCGACCGCCTCGTCGAGTGCCGCACGGACGTCCTTCACCGTGGGAGACACGAGGACGTCCGCGAGGACATCCTGAAGCATGTTGAGGTTGTCCAGAATGATCGCGGCCCTCGGGTGTGCCGAGACCAGGAGCGGCGCGATCGGGGGCGCCAGTGGAAGCTCTGTCGGAAACGACTCCGGGGGCTCCCCATAGCTCAGCTTCGAGAAAAATCGTTCGCGAACCGTCTCCAGCCCTTCGAGGCGCTCCTCGCGGGTGTCGAAAATCATGAGAGGCTCGGAAGCGGCGAGCTGGTACCAATGCCCGGCCCAGACGAAGCCCCCGAGGTCGGGGTACCCCGTCCTGAAGGCCCAGGTGTAGGGGTGGTCGTACAGGATGTCCATGTCCTTCGGCTCGGCGGGGAGCGCGACCTCCGGACGGCTCAGATACCGTTCCACCGCCGCGTCCACGGCCTGGGCCCGGTCCGTGACCGCCGGGTTTGCGTAGATTCCGAGAAGCTCGCGATGAAAGGCGTTCGCCCGTTCGATCACTTCCGCTCCTCGTTCTCCGAGAACGCCGTATCCGGCCGCGGCGCTCGCGGCGAGCTCGTCGGCGGTTCCCTCCGAGTCCGCGATGGCGGCGAGCTCGTCGAACATCTCGAACTCGAACTCGAAGGTGGGGATGTCAGTGCCCGTGGCGCGGACCGCCTCCCCTTCGGCGAGGAGCCTTCCGAAGAGCACGCCGTTCGCCCGTTCGAGCCTGACGAGGAGTGAGTACAGGTCCGGGTGTTCCCGCTCGAGGGCCGACACACCGTTGCCCGCCTCCCCGCCGACCTGCGCAACTGCGCAGGCGGGAAGCGCCGAACACGCGGCGGCGAGCAATGCGACGAGGGGGAAGGACCTCAAGCGCGATGTCATCTTGACCTGCCTTCCAGAGGCTCGAGTTGTGCGCTTTTTTCTCATACCCCACGTTGGCCTTGGTGCTTCACGAAGGCAAGCACCGATCCTGCAAGTCTAGATGGGGGCACACGATCCCCCCTCAGGGGTAAGACAAATATACACCTCGACGGTGGCGAGCGGCGTCGCACCCCGTCACCCCGGAGCACCGATTGGACCGGGTGGTAACGGAACGGAGTGGAGAATCGAAATGAGAGTCGGAAGGAAAACGCGGAGCAGGGTCCTCCTCGGCGCGGTGGCGGCCGGAGCCCTTCTTCTGGGGTTTCCCGCGTCGGTTCGGCCGGTGGAAGCCGGGACGCTCTTGCGTCACCTCACGCTGGATAAGACGGTTCCGGCCGCCGATTCGACCGTGTCTGGACCGGTCACGGAGGTACGCCTCACTTTTTCCGAGCCGCCTCTCCTCCGAGGCACCTCGGTGCGAGTCGTTGACTCCGGGCGCTCGCTGATGTCGAGCTCTCCCCCCATGACCTTCGAGCCCGACCCGCGACAGGTCTTCATCACCCTCGATCCGCACCTTCCGCCGGGGGCCTACACTGTCCAGTGGCGTGTCATCGCGCAGGACGGCCATGTGATGCGGGGGAACTTCGGCTTCGAAGTGAAGGCTGAATGACGGAGAGCATTCTCGCTCCCCTACAACAGTGGCTCCTCTTCTCCGGCATCGCCGCTGCGGTGGGTTGTATCGCATGGAGGGGTTTCGTGGCACCGCGTGCCGCGCGGGCGACTGGGGCGGCGGGGGCGCCGGCGTTGCGCGAGGTCGAGAAGAGGGTGGCGACCGTCGGGGCAGCGACCTCGCTCCTCCTGATCGGCGTCTGGATCCTCAAGATGGTGGTCCAGGTGATGGGCTTCCGCGACCCATTCGTACCGCTCTCCGAGGACATCAACTTCCTCGTCCTCGAGACTTTCTGGGGCACCGTTTGGATGGCACAGGGCGCGATCCTGCCCCTTCTCGCGGGTGCGTTCCTGATCGCGCGGCGCGGTCGCGAGGGGAGGCAAGTCGTCGGCGCCGTATCCCCGCAGATCGAAGCGGCACCTCTCGCAGCCTCTCCCGCGTGGTGGTTGGCCGGAGCGCTGGTCCTCTTTCTCGTCGCGACGCTCGCGCTGTCGAGCCATGCGATGGGAGTGGAGTCGGGGCGTCCTCTGATCGTCGCCGCGGACGGGATGCACGCGCTCGCGGCCGGCGGTTGGATCGGGTCTCTCGGGCTCATCCTGGCCGTGGGGCGCCCGGGGGGCGCGCCGCGGATGAGCCATCCCCTTTTCGTCGCTCAGCTCCGGAGCTTTTCCGCGCTGGCGATCGCGAGCGTCTTCACCCTCGTTTCGATGGGACTAGTACTTTCCTGGACACACCTCCATTCTCCGTCGGATCTTTGGACCACCACTTACGGCCGCGTCCTTTCCGCGAAGGTCGGTGCCGCCGGTGTCGTGATGCTCCTGGGATTCTTGAACTGGCGGCGAGGGCTTCCCGGGAGCGATTCGGCGGACGGGGAGGATGTGATGCGTCGCCGGGCCGCGCTGGAAGTGACGGTTGCCATGGGAGTCCTGCTTCTCACGGCGATTCTCACGCATACGGCGAAGCCTTGAGGGTTTATTCGCGCGGGGGGACGACGGTCGGTCCCGGAATCGGAAAGGAGAGCGAGAGATGAGGACGACGGACGCAAGCGAAGGGGATGAAGTGTGGGGAAGGAGGGGAAGCGCCCGCCTGATGGTCATCGCGGCGCTGATGGTCGTCGCCGTCGGCGTCGGACTCTACATGCTGGTGGGGAGGCCATCGGCGCCCACCGGGCCGGTGCCCAGCCCGGAGCTCGCCCAGGGGCGGACGCTTTACGAAGCGAACTGCATGGAGTGCCATGGCACAGGCGCCACGGGGAACGGTCCACTCGCGGCCACCCTCCCCATACAGCCGCCGAGCATCCTCGACCACCTCGCGCACCACACGGAAGAAGTGCTCCTCCGGATGGTCCAGACGGGAATTCCGCCGGCGATGCCGCCCATGGCGCTCGGCGACGACGACGCGCGTCTTCTCTTCGGCTACCTCGAGTCGCTTCTTCCGGCGGGGGTCACGATCGGCTCTATGGGCTCCATGGATATGCCGATGGGAGGGATGCCCATGGATCACTCCACTGATGGAACCCCGTAAGGCGCTCGCCGGGGTTCGATGAAGGCCCGGAAGTCGGCCCGGCCCTTCACCTCTGCCCCCAAACGGACCACATTGAGAGAGTGTGCATGACCGGGGAGCGGCCTCCCGACGGCGAATTGTGACTGAAAACATTCATCTCGATCCGGGAACTCGCATGCGACTCGACTCGTTCCGGCCGATTTTCTCGATCCTGCGCTCCTTTCGGAGCGTCTTTCCCGCGGCAACTCTGGTGGCGTTCCTCCTGACCGGGTGCGGAGGCAGCTCCACCTCCGCGGGAGGGTCCTTCACGCTGACGCTTTCGTCGGGGACCCTCATCATCACGCAGGGCGCTTCCGGCGTCGTCACGGTGACGATCGTGCGGGACGGGGATTTCGCCGGGGCGATCACGATCACCGTCGAAGGGCTTCCGACGGGCGTGACGGCCGATGCGCTCACGATCGCGGCCGGAGGCACGTCCGGGCAGCTCACGCTGGCGGGAGCGCTCGCGGCGGCGCTCGGGAACACGGATCTCACCGTGCGGGGAAGCGGGAGCGGAGTCGCGGACCGGACGGCGACGCTCGAGCTTACGGTGATCGCGCAGGGCGGCGGTGGGGGAAATGTGACCATCCCCTTCTGCCCGGCCACGGGCCTGCCCCTTTGGGTCGCATACCAGGACGGCAATGCGGCCTGGGCTCAGGCGGTCGGTGGACCGACTTCGTACAACTTCCAGGTGAACTCGAACACGATGGGCGTCGCCTGGGTCACCAACGACGCCGCACAAGGATTCAACCTGTTCATCCTCTTCGCGACCCGCACCGAAGTGGCCGCCATCAACGAGTTACGGTGCGCGGGACTCACCGGGGCCGGGAAAATGGTGACCGGAACGGTCCAGGGGATTCCGCCGGCGGCGTTCGCGACGAGCGTTTCGCTCGGCGGGGCGACGGCGGCCCTGGCCGCGTTGAACCCTCCCGTCCTCGGCACCATGAACGCCACCTTCAACGGGGTGCGGGACGGAACGGTGGATCTCCTGGGTGGAATTTCCCAGATCGTGGGTCCCCTTGCGATCGTTCCGACGCGGATGTTCATCCGCCGAGAGCTGGATCCGGCCGCCGGGAGCGCGATCAACGACATTGACTTCGCCGGACCCAACTCCTTCGCGCCGCAGGTCAGCACCCTGACCGTGAATGGCGTTGGCGCGGGCGAGCAGGTGCTCCAGACGACCCAGCTCAACACGGCCGGCGGATTCGTCCTCGCGGGCCAGGTTCTCGGACCCACGGCCTCCACGAATTGGTACGGCGCACCGGCGGCGAATCTCATGGCCGGAGACGTGCATCTCCTCACGGTTTTGGCCACGGAGGCTGCGGTTCCGTTCGCTCCGCAGCGACAGGTCATGCGTGTCGCGGGCGCACCGGCGCACGTCACGCTGGATCTGGGTCCCCTCCTCACCCCTCCGAATGTCGTCGGGATCCCGGCCACCGAATATTCGCGGGCCCGTGCGGAGTACACGATTCAGGCGGAGTACGATCGCCACTGGCTCGCGTCGTTCATACAGGGTCAGGCGGGCCAGGCGCGCCAAGCACAGATCCAGGTCACCCGGGAGTTTCGCGGATCCGGCGCCGGAACGGTGACGCTCGAGGTCCCGGATTTCGCGGATGTCGCCGGCTGGATGCCGGATTGGGGACTGCGTCCGGGAGCTCAGGCCATCTGGACGGTCAGCGGCTCCGGGTGGACGTCGGCGGGGGGCATCGTTCAGCCCGTCCTGGCGGACGGAAACTTTGCCCGCACCGGTAGCCGGTTGGGTGGCTTCACGCCCTGAGGGCGCCCCACCGGGTGGTCGGGCAGAGCGTCCTGCAACTCACTTCATGGGCGGGGACCGCCCCTCGAAGAGCCGGTTCTCGAGCACCTGGCGAATCGAAAGGGCGATATCGAGGATCAGGAGCACCACCGCCCAATCGAGAAGCTGGCGGGGATACACGGTGAGCACCGGAATGCTTCCGCCCAAGATGTTCAGCCCCTTCTCGACGATGGCCAGGCCGAGGAGGAGCACGGCGGTGGCGAGCAGGAGTGGTGCCGTGAAGACGTCCTCCCTTCCTTCACTCATGGTTTCCTCTTCTTCGTTCGGAAGTCTCCGGCTTCGCTCGCCGGGTTCCCGGCGGCGGCGTGTTTCAGGTCCGGTTCCAGCGGGTGCCGATCCAGTGCCCCGCCGCGAAAACGGCCAGGTCGAGGATGGCGTTCATCGGACTTTCGGGCACTTTTGTCTTGAAGAGCTCCTGTCCCCACTTCTGGCGCTCGACCACCTGTTCCACGACCTCGTAGGCGGTCGCGGCGGCCATGCACCGGTCGAATCGCAGGTCCATCAGCCCGAGCGCCAGCCCGGTCGAGAAATGCACGACCGTCCAGGGATCGAGGACCGCGTGATTCTGATGTGACTTCCGGGTCGCGACGAGCCGCACCGTGGGCTCCTCATGGCCGCGACCCGAAGCGCGACTACATCCCACGCACGTACTTCGTGAGGCCGCCTCCGGCAACGGGGCGGGAAGCCGGTCCCTCTGCGGCGTACACGCTGCCATCCGCATCCACCGCGACCCCTTCACCCGCCACGGGGCGGGCGTCGCCTTCCTGTTCGTGCGGCGGGATGAAGGCGGTCACGCGGTCTTCGAAGGCGCTTCCGATTCGAATCCCGCTGATCCAGCCCGGGTGATTCGTGGGGGAGGTTTCGGAGTCGATCGCGTAGAGCATGTCGTCGGGTGTGATGAAAATGTCGCTGATCCGACTGTACTGATAATACGTGTCGAGGAGGCTCCCATTCTGGTCGAAGATCTGGATCCGGTGATTTCCGCGGTCCGCCACGTGGAGGCGGCCCCTCGAGTCGAAGGCGAGGGCATGCGGCGTGCGGAACTCCGCCGGACCGTTCCCGATGCGTCCCCACTGCATGATGAACCGTCCGTCCGGTGAAAACTTCATGATGCGTCCCGTCGAGCCGGGGGCTGGATTTTGCCCCTGTCCGCTGTGCCCGTCCGCCACGAAGATGTCGCCGTTCGGAGCGGTAATCACGTCCGTGGGCTGATTGAAGTGCTCGGAGTCGTTCCCCGGCGTTCCCGCGACGCCGAGCCGCATCAGGATGTCGCCGGTCGGGCTGAACTTGATGACCTGGTGCCCCTTCGTCCCCGTGTCGTTCGCCGCGTAGTCCGTGACCCAGACATTGCCGACGCTGTCCACGTGCAGGCCGTGGGGGGTTTCGAAGATGCCGGCCCCGAAGCTCGCGAGGAGCTCACCGGTATTTCGATCGTATTTCACGACCGGATCGTAGGTCGGATTCGAGTCGCAGCCGCCGTCGAGCCCGCCGCCGCACCGGTCGTACGCCCATACGTGGCCGTCGGGCCCGATGTCCACGCCCGCGGTCGAACCCCACTCGCGGCCGCCCGGGAGATCCGCCCAGTCCGTGACGACGGTGGGATTCGGATTGGCGAGGTTGGTCAGGGCCGGGTCGGTCACCGCGTCGGCGGGCGTTCCGGTGGTGCCGCTCGGCGGAAGGTCGAAGGGCATGGTGTCGGCGGCCATCGCGGCGCCGGCCATGGAATCGGCGGCCGCGTCCATGTCCCCGTCGGCCGTGTCTCCTCTCGTCCCCCCGCAACCCCCGGCGACGGCGAGCGCGATGAGCGCCAGGACGGGGAATTGGATGCGGTCGAAGCCTGACATGGGGCCTCCCTTTGCCGGTACTTGCCTTGCGCGGCGCGTGCCTGTCTAGGTCTAGGCAACTTGGGGAGGGGTGGGGAGGGGCGGCAAGACACCGCTCCGACTCGGGTTCTCCCGCTTCGCGGCGGCTGCGGTTCGTCCTCCGTCCATCCCCGGCCACATTTCGACGGGCTTGAGTTCGCTCCGCTTCCCGCGCACTGTCGTCCAGGATCGGAGGACGGCAGGTCCGGTGGGCCGGGGCGTCCGGTCGGCACATGACGAAATAGAGCACGGGAGGCGAGGCATGGGGGCGGCGCAATCGTCAGTCTGGAGGCGGGAGCTCACTCCCGTGGACTTCCTGGAACGATCGGGCACGGTGCATGCCGATCGCATCGCCGTCGAGGACGGAGAGATCCGTTATACATGGCGCCAGCTGCGGGCGCGCTCTCGCAGCTTTGCCTCCGCCCTGCGGCGCATGGGGCTCGAAAAGGGCGATCGCGTCGCGTTTCTCGCCCTTAATTCCGAGCCTCTCTTCCTCGCGCACTTTGCGGTCCCACAGGCGGGCGGCGTCCTGGTCGCGATCAACACGCGCCTTTCCGCCGACGAAATCGCTTACATCATCGAACATTCCGGCGCGCGCACGGTCTTCCACTCCCCGGAGCTCGAGGGGCTGCTCGCGAAGGTCCCGGAGACGGTCCGGCGTCTCGACACCCGGGAACACTTCGAACGATTCCTCGAGGCCGGAAGCGAAGGAGAGATCGAGTCGTGGTTCGCGGACGAGAGGGAGATTCTCGCGATCAACTACACGTCGGGGACGACCGGACGGCCGAAGGGGGTGATGTACCACCATCGGGGCGCGTACCTCAACGCGCTCGCGATGGCGCTCGACCACAAGCTCGGCGTCGAGAGCAGCTATCTCTGGACACTTCCCATGTTCCACTGTAACGGGTGGACCTTCCCGTGGGCGCTCGCCGCGGTCGGGGCCCGCAGCCTCTGTCTTCCCCAGATCAAACCCGAGGTGGTGTGGCGCCTCTTCGATGAGGGGGTGTCGCACTTCTGCGCGGCGCCCACCGTTCTCATCATGCTCGCGAACGACGGTGCGGCGCATCCCCTGAAACGTCCGGTCCGCGTCTTCACGGCGGGCGCGCCGCCCTCACCCACGGTGATCGCCCGGATGACGGAATTGGGCTTCGAGCTCGATCACGTATACGGGCTCACCGAGACCTACGGGCCCTTCACGATGAACACGCCTGGACCCGACTACGTCGGTCTCGATGCCGGGGGACGGGCTCGGTACCGGGCCCGCCAGGGGTTCCCCAACGTCTGTGCCGGAGAGGTGCGGGTCGTGGACGAGTCCATGCGTGACGTCCCCGAGGACGGCCGGAGCATGGGTGAGGTCGTCATGCGCGGAAACGTGGTGATGAGCGGGTATTTCGCGGATGAGGAAGCGACTGGCCGAGCGTTCGCCGGGGGATGGTTTCACAGTGGAGACATCGCGGTCCGTCACGCCGATGGCTCGATCGAGCTCCGCGACCGAAAAAAGGACATCATCATCTCGGGCGGCGAAAACATCAGCACGATCGAGGTGGAACAGACCGTCGCACGACACCCCGCGGTCCTCGAGTGCGCCGTGATCGCGGTGCCGGACGACACCTGGGGTGAGGTGCCGAAGGCCTTCATCACTCTGAAGGAGGGCGCGAAGGCGTCCGAGGAAGAAATCCTCGAGCACTGTCGTTCATGCATCGCGCACTTCAAGGTCCCGAAGGCGGTCGCCTTCGGCCCACTCCCGAAGACGTCCACGGGAAAGGTCCAGAAGTACGTATTGCGGGACCAGGAGTGGGCGGGCCGGGAGAAGAGGATCAACTAGCCGCTCTCCCGGCCCGCGCACTCGGTCGGACCTTATTGGACCGTCACGGACCCGGTGAAACCATGGACGTCGCAGACGTACCCGTACGTTCCCGTGGCCTGGGGCATCGCGGTCGAATAATTCCCTCCAGCCTGCTCCCCGGAATCCTGAATGAGGCTGGACGTAAATGAGACGGTGTGTACGAGCGTGCTGCTCCAGGTCCACGTGACGACGGTGCCCGGCGCGACCACGATGGCGGCGGGGGAGAAGGAGTTAGGCTGAATCGTCACCTCGTCGGTCGCCTCGGGACCACCTCCGCCGCCGCCGCCGCCACCTCCGCCATTTCCTCCGTTGCCGCCGGTGGGAGATCCGCCTTCGCCACATCCGGCGGTCGCGAGGGCCAGTAGGATCATGGTGCTGATGACCGGCGGTCTCACAAGGAAAAGCGCCATCGTGCCTCCTCGGGTGTCGGACGCGAAAACCGGGCGATTCGTGGGTGGAACCACAACGAACATGATTCCGCACATCCGGTAAATCAACGTTGTTGCTTCGTATGTGCGGTCGCTTCGTGATGGATTGTTCTGCTTTTCCGCATTACTGTGCCGATCGTCGGTGACATCGCAGGGAGGCGCGAGAGAGCACCCTTCTCGCCGCCGCGTCGGCGAAAAGGAAGCGGCTCGGAACTGGATTCCCAGCGCCGAGCCGCGTAGGCGTTCGTCTCAGGTGAGTGTCGCGGGCCCCGGCCCGAAGCCGGGAGCGATGCTCATCCGCCGGAGGACCGCGGCGCCGGAACGGCCCGTGTCCCCTGATTGGACGGGGCGGGAGCGGAACGCGCCGATGGGGCTGGCGCGGGACCGGCGGACGGTGCTGGTGCCGAGCGGGCGGATGGCGCGGGAGCCGAACGGGAAGACGGTGCTGGTGCGGACCGGGCGGACGGTGCCGGCGCCGAACGGGCAGATGGGGCTGGTACCGAGCGGGCAGATGGGGCTGGCGCCGAACGGGCAGATGGGGCTGGTGCCGAACGAGCCGGTGGAGCGGGCGCCGCTCGGGACGACGGAACGGGCGCCGGGCGGGCTGAAGGTGCCGGCGCGGATCGCGTGGAAGGCGCGGGCGCCGGACGCGCCGCCTGGGCCGACGGGGCAGGGGCCGGGCGGCTCGCGGGCGCCACCGATCGTTCGGACGAGGGAGTTGCGCGAGGTGCCGGCGCGGCCGACGGGACCTGGGCCCTCCGTCCCGACGGCCCGTCCCGCGGCGCCGGCTCGCGGCTCGCATCGGTGTCGCCGGGGCGCCCGAGACGAATCGGCGTGCCGAGAGGCGGTCGGTCCGTGGAGGGCGACGGGGCGGCCGCCCGCCCACCGGCCGCGGTGGGTGTCCCCGCCACCGTTCGGGAGGGGATCGCCGCCCGAGTCGGCTCGGCGGTGCTGCCCGTGCGCGGAGTCGCCGTGCGGACCGGGGCCGCGGGGTCTTCCTTGTATCCGGGAGCGGTAGCGGTCACCCACCCGCCGCTTCCGACGGCGCGGGAAGGTCTTGCCCGCACGACCCGGGCCGGGGGTTCGCTCACCACCCAGAGGACGGGGCTCGTCACGTAGATCGAGCTCCAGGGCGAGCGTGCGATCCGCCCCCTCCAGGGGCGAGTGGAGTGCCATCCCCACCCCGTTCCGACGTGCACGGCGAAAGTCCAGCCGAACGCCGGTCCCCAATACGAGTCCGGTCCCCAATACGAATAAGGGGCCCAGGCGTATCCGAATGCGGGCCGAGGCGACCAGCCGTGATGCCACCCCGGTCCCCTCCACCCGAGCGCGAAGTAGGCGCCCGAATCACAGTAGGGCCAATACGCGAACCAGGGATCGCGCCACGCATCCCAACAGGAGACGCCCAGACTTCTCCGGTGACGCCACGAATTCCCATGCTTCCGCTGGCCCCGGTTTCCGTACGCGGCGAATCCGTGATCCGCCCATGGCACCCCGGTCGCGTAGTATCCCGGCGCGTGCGCGGCCGGGGAGACGACGAAGGTGCCGCCCGTACCCGCCGTGACTCCCGCCCAAATCGAGTGCGCCGGCGACGACGCGGAGACGGCGAGCGCGAAGGTCACGTCCTGTGCCGCTGCCGGTGCGGAATACACCGCGACAAGGGCGGCGACCGCGAGCAGCGTGCGTGTCCCCGCGACCGCCGGGAGGAAGGTCCGGCGCGTCGCCGGAAGGGAGAGCGGTCGATCGGACTTCGGAGGGGTCGCGGGAATCACCAGGACTCTCCTCTTGCGGGAACGCACCAGCTCGACTGTCAGTTTCGCATGGATCATGCCATTCCTCCTCTGCGCCGTGAGAGCGCGATTCTCGCCGTCTCCCAACGGGTTGAGCCCCCTCCGCGCCGCCGCGAGGGCGACGCGGCACCCCTGACCTGTCGCTGGACGAGACGCCCGGTGTCCCTCGACGAGGACGGTCGGGCCGCTCTTCTCCACCAACCTCAGCGGAGAAAGCGGTCCGCCAGAACGAACGCAACGAAGAGCAGAAATGGAGCGGCCGCGAGGAGGAGTGGTCCCACCCAGCCGCGCGGGCCGTCTTCGATCGGCGCGTCGGAGTCTTCCCGTGGAGCCCGCGAGTTCCTCAGTAGACGCTCCCCTGGACGGCTCCCTCCCTTGTCCTGAGAGGCCATCCGCTGTAGGGTTTAGGATCGCAGTCTTCTCGAACCCGAGGCCTCCCCTTGGGTTCCGGCAGAGATCGGGCGCTCTGCCATTTACACAGTCTCGTTTCACCCTCTCCACCGCGGTAATGTGACCAACGAAGAACATTTGGGTGTGCTGGAGGTTCTCTCCGGCGGCTCGGGCTTTGTGCGGCGAAGGAGCGCGGGATACTTACCGAGCACCGACGACGTTTACGTGAGCGGGAAGGTGGTTTCGCGGTTCGGGCTTCGCACCGGTGACGAGCTCGCCGGCATCGTCGGAGGCCGGCCCAAGAATGGAAAGGCCCCACCTCTCCAACGTCTCGACCTCGTCAACGGCCGGCCTCCCGATGAAGCCCGCTCCCGACCTCCCTTCGATCGCCTCGGCGCCCTCCACCCCGACGAGCAGCTCAAGCTCGAGTGCGACATCCGCAATCGCGGTGAAACCGACTACACGAATCGTGTGATTGACCTCTTCTGTCCGCTGGGAAAGGGACAGCGCGCGATGATCGTCGCCCCGGCGAAGGCCGGAAAAACGACCGTGCTCCAGAGGGTCGCCGAGGGAATCGTCCGCAATCATCCGGAGTGCACGCTCTTCGTCCTCCTCGTAGACGAACGTCCCGAGGAAATCACGGAGATGGAGATGTGCGGATATGGAGAGGTAATCGCTTCTTCCTTCGACTATCCGGCGGACCGCCACACCTCGCTGGCCGAGGTGACGCTGGAACGCGCGCGCCGCAAGGTCGAGATGGGCGAAGATGTGGTCATCATCCTCGATTCGATCACCCGGCTGGCCCGCGCCTACAACACGGTGGAAGAGGGGAGCGGGAAGACGTTGACCGGCGGGCTCGACGCCACGGCGCTCGAAAAGCCGAAGCGCTTCCTGGGGAGCGCGCGGAAGATTGATCCCGCCCATGGCGGATCGCTGACCATCGTGGCGACCGCGCTGGTGGACACGGGCTCCCGCATGGACCAGGTGATCTTCGAGGAGTTCAAGGGAACCGGAAATAGCGAGCTCGTCTTGAGCCGCGAGATTGCGGAGAAGAGGATCTTTCCGGCGATCGACATCGTCGCGTCGGCCACACGCCGCGAAGAGCTCCTCCTCTCCCCGGAGGCGCTCGCCGTCTCGCGGGCGCTCCGTCGTCAATTCTCCGGGCGCAGCCCGGCAGATGCGATGAACGAACTCCTCAATGTCATGCGGAAGACAAAGACGAACGAGGAGCTCCTCGAGCTCAGTCGCGCCCGGTTGTAACCGGGGCGGAAGCCTCCGCGAGTCCCCTGAGCGTCGCGAGCGAAGACTCCATCTGCGCGCCCTGCAGTTCGTTCATTCGCCCCACGAGATAGCCGAGAAGGGGATTCCAACCGAAGTCCCCCACTTCCCGCCAGGAGACGGTGGTAGAGCCGTCCGACGTCGCGAGTTGGATGCGGCCGCGGATGAGGATCGCACCGTCCTCGACGGTGACCTCATACTGCACTTCGCGCGGGGCGTCCACGGATTCCACGACGAATTCTCCTTGCCCGTAAGTGGGATCGTCCCAGCGGTACCCGGCTCCCGGTCCTTCCTCGGGCCCGAAT
This sequence comes from Gemmatimonadota bacterium, assembly GCA_040882465.1. Classification (NCBI taxonomy): domain Bacteria; kingdom Pseudomonadati; phylum Gemmatimonadota; species Gemmatimonadota bacterium. The sequence continues at coordinate 35,869 of JBBEBG010000028.1, read as the reverse complement.
CGCTCGACCCCCGCCTCGGGTGTCAGCGTCCATTCCGTCCAGCGCTGTGGCCGCGAGACGTAGGGGAAGATCCCCTCCGCGCTCGCCGCGATGCGCACGGTCCGTTCGGCTTCCCAGGCGCTCGGGAGAAGGGTCCCCACGATGAGGAATCCGACAAAAAAGACGGCGAGAACTCCAAGAACGAACCCGGCGATCCGAGTGGGGCGCAAAGTCAAAGCTCCCTGAGAAGGGTCTTGAGGACCGGCCAGGCGTTTTCCGCCATCCGGCGGTGGCCTTCGGCCGTGGGATGAGTGCCGTCGTCCTGGTTCAGAGTGGGGACTCCCGCGATTCCATCGAGAGGAAATGGGACGAGCGTCGCGCCCCATCGTTCGGCCACGCGAGGATAGACCGCTCGGAATCCTTCCGTGTACGGGGCCCCCAGGTTGGGAGGAGCCTCCATCTGGACGATCGCGACGCGCGTTTCGGGCGCCGAGCGGCGGACCCGGGCGAGGATCGAGTCGAGGTTCGCTTCCATCTGCGCGAGGGGGAGGGCGCGGAGCCCGTCATTCGCACCGGTCTCGATCACGAGGAGAGCCGGGGGGTCGCGCATCAGCCAGTCCACGCGCCGAAGCGCGCCCGCGCTCGTCTCACCGGACAGGCCCGCATTGACGACGCGCACCTGGATCCCCGCCCCGTCGGCCAGCTCTCCGATCCGGCTCGGCCACGCTTCGGTGGCGGGATTCGCGAGGCCGAGCCCCTCGGTCAGGCTCGTTCCGAGGAAGACGACCAAGACTTCCCGATCGGCGGAGGCCGGGTTCGCGTCGCGCGAACCTTCGTCCGCGCCCCCGCGTACAATCTCCGGTTCGCCCGCGGCACCCTGGGCACCCGGGGGGTAATCCGACTCCGTCCCCCCGCAGGCGACGACGGGGAGGAGGAGAAGGGTCCGGACGAGGGGAGCGATGCGCATCGAGCTTCGGGGAGTGGAAAAGGAGTACGCGAATGCGGGGCGGACGCTCTCGATCTTATCGGGAGTGGACCTTTCCGTCGAATCCGGCGAGTCCGTCGCCATCGTGGGTCCGTCCGGAAGCGGGAAGACGACACTGCTCGGGCTGATGGCGGGACTCGATCATCCGACCCGGGGTGAAGTTCGGCTCGGCGACATCCGGCTCGCCGATCTTACCGAAGACGAGCGCGCCGGGTTTCGCGCCGCGCACGTCGGCTTCGTCTTCCAGACCTTTCATTTGCTCACCTCGCTCACGGCGCTCGAAAACGTGCAGGTGCCCCTCGAGCTCGCGCCGAACGGCAAGCGGACATCGAGCGCGGAGATTCGACGCCGGGCGTTGGGTCTCCTCGACCGGGTCGGGCTCGCGGACCGGGTGAGCCATTATCCCTCGCAACTCTCGGGCGGCGAGCAGCAACGAGTCGGCCTAGCCCGGGCCTTCGTCTCCGAGCCGGGGATCCTCTTCGCCGACGAACCTACGGGAAATCTGGACCGGAAGACGGGCCAGCTCGTCGCGCAACTGCTGGCGGAGTTGAATCGAGAACAGGGAACGACTCTCGTCCTCGTGACGCACGACGAGGCGCTCGCCTCCGGCGTGGACCGCGTTCTCCGGATGGAGGGCGGACGACTGGAGGCCGCTTCGTGAACGTCCCCTTCTCCCTCCGGCACGCGATGCGCGAGGGGCGCTCGGGGTTCAGCCGGATCGGGTGGTTCATGACGGCGATCGCCCTCGGGATCGCCGTTCTGGTGGGACTCTATGGATTCCAGAAAGACGCCGCGAACGCGGCGAGCGCGCAGGCGCGGGACATGCTCGGCGGGGACCTGCGCTTCCAGTCGAACAACGAATTCGACGCGCGCGTGACCGCAGTTCTCGACTCGCTCGCCGGCTCGGGCGCCCGAGTGGCCAGGGGAACCAGCCTCGCGACCATCGTGTCGGCGACGGGCTCGGGGGTGAGCCGGCTTCTCCAGGTGAACGCGGTGGACGCCGAATTCCCGGCCGCCGGGACCCCGGTCGGAGAGCCCGCGGATGTCCCAGGCCGGCTTGCCGGAGGGGGTGGGGTGGCGGTGGATCCGCAGGTCATGGGACAGCTTGGAGTGGCCCGGGGCGACGAGGTACGGATCGGGAACTCCCGCTTCGAAGTGCTGGGCGCGCTCTCCGGTGTCCCCGTGGACTTCGCGCTCCAGTGGGTCGTCGGGCCGGCCGTCTTCATGTCCGCGGCCGACCTCGAGGAGACCGGAATCCTCGCATTTGGAAGCCTGGCCCAACATCGCGCCTGGATCGCCCTTCCCGTGGGCGCCGACGCGGAGCGGATCCGCAACCGCGTCCGCCGCGAATTTCAGGCGCGAGGAGTGTCCGTGACCACCGCGGAGGAGGAAGCGGAGACCCTCGCGGCTGGCTTCGAAGGGCTTTCACGCTTTCTGAGCCTCGTCGGCCTGATGGCCCTCGTCCTCGGCGGGATCGGCGTCGGGAGTGCCGTGAGCGTCTATCTCGGGGACAAGAGGACGCCCATGGCCGTCCTCCGCTGCCTCGGAGCCGGACGCGGGACCCTCTTCCGCGCCTACCTCCTCCAGACCGTCCTGCTCGGGGGCGCGGGCGCGCTCCTGGGGGTCCTGGGCGGCCTCGCGATTCAGTTCATCCTTCCCGTGTTTCTCAACGGAGTTCTCCCCTTCGGGCTCTCTCCGAGGCTCTATCCGGAGGCGATCGCCGTCGGGCTTCTCCTCGGGACCTGGGTCGCGGTCGTCTTTTCCCTTCTTCCCCTCGTGCGGGTTCCGGGGGTCTCTCCACTCGTCGCCCTCCGCGCTCTGAACGACGAAGAGGTGCCGGTTACCGTCGGGCTTCGGGTCATGGTGGCGGCTCTCGTCCTCCTCACCCTCTTCGGGATCGCCATCCTCCAGCTTGGAAGCGCATTGGCAGCGGCCGCGATCACCCTCGCGCTCGTCGTCGGAATGGGGGTCCTCGGCCTCGTATCGCGGGGCCTCATCCGCGGCGTCCGGGCGCTCCTCCCCGCCAGCGCGCCATTCGCGGTCCGGCAGGGGCTTTCCGGCCTCTTCCGCCCCGGCAACCAGACGACGACTGTCGTCACCGCTCTCGGCCTCGGCGCGTTCCTGATGGGGTCGCTCCTCGTCGTCGAGAACTCCCTGCGCGCGGGGGTGACCCTTGAGCTCGGCCCCGACCGCCCGACACTCGTCCTCTTCGACATCCAGCCCGACCAGCGTGAAGGTGTCTCGGAGCTCCTCGGGGCCGCGGGTGTGACGGCGGAGATGGTTCCCATCGTGCCGGCGCGGCTCGAGTCCGTCCGGGGAGAGCCGGTGGCGGAGATCCTCGCGCGCGTGCGGCGCGGGAACGCCTGGATGTACCGACGGGTCTACCGGAACACCTACCGGACCGAGCCCGGACCGGAGGAACGCGTCATCGAAGGACGGTGGTGGACGGAGGCCGGAGAGGAGGATCCGCGGGTCGCCGCGGCGATCGGAGCGGGAGCTTTCCGCATCTCGATGGAGACCGGTCTCGCGCGTGACCTCGGCGTGGGAATCGGGGACCGCATCGGATGGGACGTCCAGGGCGTTTCGGTCCCCTCCGTGGTCACCTCGCTCCGGGAGGTGGACTGGGCGTCGTTTCAGCCGAACTTCTTCGCGATCTTCGAACCCGGCGCGTTGGAAGACGCGCCCGGAATGGCGGTGGCCCTCGTCCGTACGTCCGATCCGGCGTCCCGCGCCCGAGTTCAAGACGCCCTCCTCCGCGACTATCCGAATGTCTCGTTCATCGACGTGACGACGGTGCAGGAGACGCTGGGGCGGATCGCTGGGCAGATCGCCCTCGTCCTTCGCTCCATGGCGGGCTTCATTCTCGGCGGAGGGACGATCGTCCTCCTGGCATCGCTCCTCACCACGCGCTTCCGCCGCCGCCGCGAAAGCGCCCTACTGAAGACGCTCGGAGCGCGGAGAGGAACGATTCGCGGTGCCCTTCTCTCGGAGTATGCCGCGCTCGGGGGCCTCGGGGGCCTCGTCGGGGTCCTGCTCGGCGGCTTGGGAGGCCACCTCCTTCTCACGCGCTTCTTCGATCTCCCCGGGGGAATTCCTTGGATGACTCTCGCCGGGCTCTGGGTGGGACTCCTTCTCCTCGCGGTGGTCGTGGGATGGTCGGTCAGCGGTCCGGTGCTCCGGTCACCGCCGATCTCGGTTCTGCGCGACGAGAGTTAGTCCTGGGTCGCCCTCGTGAAGAACTCCCTGAGGGTCGGTAAGGTGGATGTAAAGAGGTCCATGAGCTCGGGATCGAACTGCGAACCCCCCTGTTCTGCGATGTGCGCGACCGCCTCATCCCAGGGGATGCGGTTTCGATAGGCGCGCGTGCTCGTCATGGCGTCGAGCGTGTCCGCGAGGGCCACCAACCGGGCCACGTGGGGGATCGCATCCCCGGCGAGCCCATCGGGGTACCCAAGGCCATCCCACCGTTCATGGTGCCAGCGGGTCACGGCGAGGATGAGGTCGTCGCCGAGCAGGGGCTCGAGGATCCGGCACCCCGTGTCGGGGTGTTTCCTCACCTCGTCGAATTCGTCGGACGTCAGGGACCCCTCCTTGTTCAGGATCGCATCCGGAATCCCGATTTTTCCAAGGTCGTGCAACTCGCAGGCAAGGAAGAGACGTTCGAGATCGATCCTGGGTCTCGATCCCAGCCCCCCGGCCAAGGCCACCGCATAGTGAGCAACCCGTTCCGAGTGCCCCAGCGTGTAGGGGTCCCGCACCTCCACCGCGCGTACCAGAGCACGCGTGCCCCCGAGAATGGCTTCGTGCGCCTCACCCTTTCGGCGGCGCGCCTCCTCCGTGAGGAGAAGTCTCTCCTGGCGGTCGGCCAGGATCCGATCGCGCCGCATCAGGGCGTCCACCAGGTGGCCCTGGAGCTCCGGAATTCCGAAGGGCTTGAAGAGGTAGTGGTCGGCGCCCGCATTTAATGCTTCGGCCGCCACCTGGGCGTCGCGGAACCCGGTCACGACCACCGCCTGCGTCGCCGGCCACCGTGCCTTCACAGCCGCGACCAGCTCGTTTCCCGAGGGACCGGGGAGCCGGATGTCCGTGATGACGAGGTCGAACTCCCGCCCCATGGCGCGGAGCCCCTCCGTGACGTCGCCCGTCTCCACGACGGCGAACCCTTCGCGCTTGAGGTAAGCGGCGAGCATCGTGCGGACCGCCTGATCGTCCTCGACGATTAAGGCCCACCTCCCCTCGCCGAAGCGCGTGCGTGCCGCGGGGGGGTGGGACGGAAGCTCTTCACCGGCCGGCGTTTCTCCCTCAGGTTGCGTCGAAATTCCGGTCCCATCGCCAGAGAGGTCCCCGGGGCGCCGGAACGCCTTGATACGGTTCCGCCCACCTTCTTTCGCCTGGTAGAGGGCCAGGTCCGCCGCCGCGACCAGCTCGTCCGGCGAACCCATCGAAGGGTCGTAGGCCGCGACCCCTCCACTGACTGTCAGCGAACCGTGCGTTAGGCCCGTGGATGCGAGCGACGCCCTCACCCGCTCGGCGAAGACGAGCGCACCGCGTTCGTCCGATCCGGCGAGGATGGTCAGGAACTCCTCCCCCCCGAACCGCGCCGAAACGTTCATTCGACGCGTGTTCGTGGCGAGGACCTCGCCGAACTTCGCCAGTGCCTCGTCCCCCGCCTGATGGCCGTGGAGATCGTTGTATTGCTTGAATCCGTCGAGGTCGAAGAGGACGACGGTCAGGGGCCGACCCCTCTCGGCGATCGCGAACTCGTGTTTGAGAAATATCTCCCCGTGTCGCCGGTTGGGCAGGCCCGTCAGCACGTCGGTGAGCGCGAGGTCTTCCACCTCCGTTCGCTCGCGGTGGAGCATCTCGGTGACCCAGCCGATGCCGAGCCCGATCGCGAGATAGGCGACGACGACAAAAAAGAGGAGCGGGGGAACCTCTCGGTCCAGAGCCGTCACGCCGGCGTAAGTGACCGACAGCATTGCCATTCCGGCGGCGAGAGCCGTGGCCACACCCCGCCATCCGCGATAATAGGCGAGAAGAAACGCGGGGATCAGCGCGACGAGCCAGAGCAGGGCGTCCTCGACACCACTCCGCTCGCCGGCAAGGGTGAAGGTGCCGACCACCGGGACGAGGAGCGCCGCGACGGAGAAGACCAACGCGCGGAGGGGAACTCCCCGCCCCGCGAGCGAAAAGACGCCGCCGGTCCGCCGCGTGCGCTCCTTTTTCGTCCACTCTTCTTGAGGGGGTGACATCGCGCCCGGAATATCGGCGCTCATAGCCGATCCCACCAGCGCGGGTCGAGGGTGAGAAGGAGCTGCCACTCTCCGCCGGAGAACCCCCTCGCGACCTCGATTCGAAGGAGGTCCCAGGCCAGGCCCACGCCGAGGGAAGCCGACATCAGGGTCCCGTCGGTTGCGCGGGTGTCCCAGATCTCTTCGAGGCCGTCGGGTCCGCCGTTCGTCCATCCGGCATGGAGCCCCGCGCGCAGGCGCGCGAAGGGCCCGCCGAGGTCACTCGAAGCGACCAGCGATCCCTGCACGACTGTCCGTCCTATCGCGGCGTGGAACGGGAACCCGGGGATCGTTCCTCTTCCCCCGAGGAGACGGTGCCCCTGGGGGAGGGGATCGCCCTCCCAGATCCATCCTCGCGCGATCGCCTGGAGCTCCCGGGTCCCCGAAGGAGGGCCCCAGCGCCCCTCCGCCTCTCCGCGGAACCCCACCCCGTTCCCCTCCCGTCCGTTGAGCAGGCTTGCTCCGAGCTCGGTCCTCCCGCGCCCCCGGCCCGGCCAATCCACCCGCCGGCGGATGAAGAGCGCGACGCCGAGGAAGTCGCCTTCCGCAACCGGACGGATTGGCCGGAGGGCCCGTGACCCGCCGAGGGGGGCGGTTTCACGCGCCAGCTCGGGGGTCCGCGCCCGCTCCATGCCGACAGTCACGGAGACTGTCATGGCCGTCTCCGTCTCATGGATCAGAGTCAGTGCGGCACCGGTCGCGAGATAGGGATCCCTGTAATCCTCCCCCCGAAGCGCACCCCCTAGGCTCGAGAGAAGAGCGTCGCTGCCAGGCGCGAGTCCCAGCTCCACGAGCGATCTGAAGCGCCCTTCGGCTTCGAGCGACCAACGATCGTCGAGCCGCTCCCTGATCTTCACGGATCCCTGCGGCTTCCTCGCGCCAAAAGCGTATCCGGCCAGGAGCTCGCCCGAAATCCGCGGATGGGGGTGCGCGGAGAGACCCGCCCCCAGGAAAAATCCCTCGGCGCGCGTGAAGCGCACCGCGGACGACAGATTCGGGATGTGGAGCCGGATCGGCGAGAGCCCCGAGGGCGCCCGGCGGGCCGCGAGCTCCTGGGCCTCCGCCCGGAGCGCCCGCAGGTTGGGATCCACGACGATCTCGGCGAGCCCGTCGCGTTCGAGTGCGTCGTAAAGCCCTTCCGGGAAGGGGAAGCTCCGGCGGTCCGCGGGGGCCGCGGCCGTGACGGCGGGAAGGTTGGCAAAGTCGTCGGGGAGGGGGACGTTCAACTCGTAGTCTCCGGTCCGCAGCACGGACCGGATGACCGTGCCGGCTCCGAAGTCGATCTCGGGGAGCTCCCGTCGCACCTCCAGGCGCTGCTGATTCGGAAGCCAGTAGCGATCCTCCCAGAGCCCGTAGTCGAGGGAGACCGAAATCCGGTCGGTGCGGGGATCCACGTAGGAAGCGGGAGTGAAGGAAAAGGCCATCCGAACGATGGATGCGGTGGCTCCTTCGAGCGCGAAGGTCCCGATGATGCCGGGGCGCGCCGGATCGCGGGGGCGCACGTCCATCTCGTAAACGCGAATCGGCTCGGGGCGCCCGGGCATCGCGATGGAGAGGGAGTCGGTCAACCGAAAGTCGTAGGGACCGGAAGCGGGACTCCCATCGGAGAGCGCGGCGAGTGGATGGGGAACGCGTGCCACATCGAGCCCCGAGCCAATTCGGATCTCGTCGGCGAACCCGTGCTCCACGAGGGTGAGCCGGTCGAGATAGAAGCGAAAATCTTCGACTGGGAGTCGGGTTTCGCTTCGTTCGCCGACGATACGTTGTTGGAACCGATCCGGGGCGGCCCAGCGGAGCTCGACGGCGATCTGGTCGAGGCGCATGAGGATGCGCTCGCCGACATCGGGATCGAGGAAGAAGTAGATGTTCCCGTCCACCCGCGCCCGGTACGTCTGGAGGCGGCCGCCCTGTACGAGTTGTTGCCGAGCGAGCCTCCCGAGCTCGACGAGCTCGATGACCCGAGGCGAGTTCCATCCCTCTGCGGTCGGCTCGGTCTCGCGGGCCTGGGCGCCGACCGAAGAGGGAGGCCCCGCAAGAGTCGCGAAGAGGGCGAGCACCGAAACGTTGAGAGCGCGGATGCGGATCAAGGTGGGGGTGGGAGTCCGGAATGGTCCGATTCCGGAATTTGATTAGAATGGGGCTCCCCGTACACCGGAGTCAGCGCACCGGAAGTGGCGGCGGCAAGATTCGCATCCCCATTGGAGCACCGGGTGTTCAAACCGTCCGACCTCGAGCGCGAGGTTCAGCGCAGAAGGACATTCGCGATTATCAGTCACCCGGACGCGGGCAAGACGACGCTCACGGAAAAGCTCCTTCTTTATGGAGGTGCGATCCATCTCGCCGGGTCGGTGAAGGCCCGCCGGGCCGCGCGCCACGCCACATCCGACTGGATGGAGATGGAGCGGGAGAGGGGGATCTCCGTCACCTCGAGTGTCCTTCACTTCGAGTACGAAGGCTTCCGCATCAACCTCCTCGATACGCCCGGTCACCAGGACTTCTCCGAAGATACCTACCGGACCCTCATCGCCGCCGACTCGGCCGTGATGCTCCTGGACAATCGGAAGGGGGTGGAAGAGCAGACCCGCAAGCTCTTCGAAGTCTGCAAGCTCCGTAGGATTCCGATCTTCACCTTCGTGAACAAGTGTGACCGGATCGGCGTTCCCCCTCTCCAGCTTCTCGACGACGTCGAGGCCGACCTCGGGATTCGTTGCGCCCCGGTGAACTGGCCGGTTACGGACGGCACGACTTTTCTCGGCGTCTACGAAAGGCATTCGCGGGCGCTCCGCCTCTTCGAGAGGGGTGTGGACCATGGGCAGAGCCGGCTCGCGGAGAAGGTCTCCGACTTCGCGGATCCGCGCGTTGCCGAGCTTCTCGGAGAGGCCGCCAAGTCCCGCCTCACGGAAGAGTTCGACCTCCTCGACGCGGCGGGGGTCCCCTTTGACCGCGATGCTTTTTTGAGAGGGGAGCTTTCTCCCGTCTTTTTCGGGAGCGCGCTCACGAACTTCGGCGTCGCCCCTTTCCTCGAGCGATTCCTGCAAGAGGCGCCAGCGCCCGGCTCCCGTGCCACGCGGGACGGGGAGGTCTCTCCTCTGGATCCTGGGTTCAGCGCCTTCGTCTTCAAGATCCAGGCGAACATGGATCCGAAGCACCGCGACCGCACCGCTTTCGCGCGTGTCTGCTCAGGACGTTTCGAGCCAGGGGAGACGGTCACGAACACGCGTTCGGGAAAGGCGATCCGGCTGACGCGTCCCCAGCAATTCTTCGCCCAGGAGCGCGAGGCTATGGATGAGGCCTGGCCCGGAGACGTAGTCGGCATCCATGACCGCGGGAGCCTCCGCATCGGAGACACCCTGGCCGCCGATCCGGCGCTAGAGTTCACGGGCATTCCCGCTTTTTCGCCCGAGCACTTCGCGCGGATCTTGGTGTCGGATCCGTTGCGGCGAAAACATCTCGACAACGGGCTTCTCGAGCTCTCGGAGGAAGGGGCGATTCAGGTCTTTTTTCCCGAGGGGGGTGCCGGAGCCGGGCAGGTCGTCGGTGCGGTCGGACCCCTCCAGTTCGAGGTCCTCCTCCATCGGCTCGAGCACGAATACGGGGTCAAGAGCCGCCTGGAGCCCATGCCGTACCGGGAGGCGCGTTGGATCTTCGGGCCGGAGGAGGAGATTCGGCGTGTGGCCGCCGGATACGACTGCGCGCTCGTCCGCGACCGCCACCAACGGCCGCTCCTCCTCTTCCGGAGCGAATGGGTGCGCCGGTCCACAGAGGAACGGGAGCCGGCACTCGAGTTTCGCAGCATGGCGACGGAGTAAGGCCGGAGACCCCTTCTCCCAAGAATGGCGTTGCAAGTGGAAAGGGGCCACCCTACACTTCAATGTGGGATCGCCGTTCGAGCTCTCCCCATGCTCTCTCCCCTTCCGAGAGGCCTCCATGCGCCCGCTCCCTCCTTCGCGCCTCACAGCCTATTTCCTGCTTGGGCTCATTCTGGCAGGGCACCCGGGGGCGCTCGACGCTCAGCAGGGGACGATCACCGGGCAGATCACGAACGAGGACACGGGGCGCCCCGTGACGACGGCCTTCGTCGCGGCAGTGGACGCCGAAGCACGGGAAGCCCAGTCGTCGGTTACCGACGGCGAGGGGCGCTACCGGCTCACCGTCCCCCCGGGAAGCTACTCGATCACCGTCTCGGGAATCGGATACGGGACGCAAAGTCTCCGGACCGTGCAGGTCGTGGCCGATCAGGTCGTCGTCGCGAACTTCGCGATCCCGTGGGAGACGATAGACCTCGGGACGGTGACGGTTTCGGTGGGGCGCGTGCCCGAGCGCTCGATCGGCGCGCCCGCCCATGTGGAGGTGATCTCCGAGGTGGCGATTCGGAGGCGCCCGACCATGACGCCGGTGGACCATCTCCGGTCGGCGCCGGGAGTGGACATCATCACCCAGGGCGTGCAGTCCACGAACGTCGTGGTCCGTGGCTTCAACAATATCTTCTCCGGTGCCCTCCACACCCTCACCGACCACCGGATCGCGGGGGTGCCCTCCCTCCGGGTCAATGTGATGAGCTTCGTGCCGGCGACGGACGAGGACATTGACCGGATCGAAGTCGTCCTGGGGCCCGGAGCGGCGCTGTACGGCCCGAACACCGCGAACGGCGTGCTCCATATGATCACGCGCTCTCCACTCGCGGAGACGGGGACATCCGTGCGGCTGATGGGGGGAGAGCGGGGCACGTTCTCGGGGATCTTTCGGACCTCGCATCAGCCCGCGGAGGGGCTGGGGATCAAAATCTCGGGGCAATATCTCCGCGCCGACGAGTGGGAATACGTCGATCCAGCCGAGGTGGCGGAGGAGCAGAAATTCGCCTCGAATCCCGACTTCTGGCGGCAGGACCTGATGCGCGCGGCGGGAATCGATGCGGAGGAAGCGAATCTCTGGATCTCTCGCATCGGCGACCGGGACTATCAGGTCGAGAGATGGGGAGGGGAGATTCGCGCGGATTGGGCCGTGTCGGAGAGCGCGACGGCCGTCTTCACGGCCGGCCTGATGAACGCCGCCAGCCAGATCGAGCTGACCGGGCTCGGGGCGGGGCAGGCCCGGGACTGGCGGTACACCTTCCTCCAGGCTCGGCTGAACTGGGAGCGTTTCTTTGCCCAGGTCTATCTCAACCAGAGCGATGCGGGAGACACCTTCCTCCTCCGCAATGGCACGCCCATCTCGGACCGCTCGCTGATGTTCGTGGGCCAGCTCCAGCACCGGAGCGTCCTCACCCCGCGGCAATCGTTGACCTACGGGGTGGACTACATCTTCACCCTGCCGCGCACCGAAGGCACGATCAACGGGATCTACGAGGAGAGGGACGAGACGAGCGAGGTGGGTGCGTACATCCAGTCCGACACGCGGCTCACCTCGAGGCTGAGCCTGGTGCTCGCGGGGCGGGTTGACGACCATTCGGCTCTCCCGTCCCAGGTGTTTTCGCCGCGCGCGGCTCTCGTCTTCCAGCCGGACCAGACGCAGGCCTTCCGCCTCACCTTCAATCGGGCCTTCTCGACGCCCAGCTCGCTCAATCAATTTCTCGACCTCGGCACCCCGATGCCCGCTCGGCTCGCCGCGGCGGGACAGCTCGGGTATTCCATCCGGGTTCAGGGGACCGGGACGGAGGGATTCGCCTTCGCGCAGGAAGATGGCTCGTACCTCATGAGGTCGCCCTTCACTCCGGTGCTGGCGGGAGGACCGACGGACCTGATTCCAGCCGCGGCGGCCGCGAATTACTGGGCCGCGGCCGTGAACGTAGCCGTCCAGCTGGCCGACCTTCCGGACGTGACGCGCGACTACCTCCTCAGCCTCCAACCGACGCCGGCGGTGTTGAGGGCGAGCTTCACCGCCGATCCTACTTCGGGGATCGCTTTCCCGCTGGCCGCGCTGAGCCTTCCGGACCTCGATCCGATACGAGAGGAGACGCAGACTACCTACGAGTTCGGATACCGCGGACTCATCGGCGGGCGCGCCCTCGTCGCCGGCGATCTCTGGTATTCCCAGCGGAAGAACTTCGTCACGCCTCTCACCGTACAGACACCCTTCATCACCCTGAATCGGGAGGACGTAGAGGCTCTGGTCGTGGATGGCCTAGTGAATCAAGGTTACGCGGAGCCTGTGGCCCGCGCCATCGCCGCGGGGCTCGCCGCCGTCCCACTCGGCGTCGTCTCCTCTCCGGACGTGAATGCGAACGGAGCCCAGCTTCTCGCGACATACACCAACGTGGACGACGAGCTCGAACTCTGGGGACTCGATCTTTCGGCCACCTTCCTCCTCACGGATCTCTGGGCGGTCTCCGGGAGCGCCTCCTTCGTGAGTGACGACGCCTTCGAAACGGACCGCGGGGAGATCGTCGTCCTGAACGCACCGAAGGAGAAGGGAAGTCTTGCGGTGAAGTACGACGACTCGGTCCGGGGGATCTTCGGAGAGGTGCGGGCCCGCTTCTCCGGTGGATTTCCGGCGAGCTCCGGCGTCTACGAGGCCACGGCCTGCCTTCCCGACGCCCCCGCCGTGACCGAGCCCTGCGTCGAGTCCTTCACACTCGTAGATCTGAACCTCGCCTACGATGTGCCGGCCCTCCCCGGCGCGAGCATCCAGCTCTCGGTCCAGAACCTCCTCGGCGAGGCATACCGGAGCTTCCCGGGCGTCCCGGAGATCGGGCGGATGGGCCTCCTCGGCGTCCGCTACGAATTCTGACGCCGAAGCTCCGCGCCGGCCGCGGAGTTCGGAGCTTCTTCCTCCCCGCCGGGGAACCGGAGGGCCTCCCCGGGGGTGCTCCCGGGGACCGTGCCGGCGCGGAGGACTCCGCCTCGGAATGGGACTCCAAGGGGGGAGAAGGGGCCGTGACGGAGCGGATTCATGAGTCGTCAGGAGGTGAGGGCGCGCCCCCCGACCGTGAAGTGACCGGCGAAGAAGAGTTCCGCGATTCGGTCCTCGGCTCCGAGCTTCCGACGATCGTGGCATTCACCGCGGTTTGGTGTGCGCCCTGCGCCTGGCTCTATCCCTACCTGGACGAAATCGCCGAGAAAGGGAGGGAGCGAGTGCAGGTCCGCACCGTGGACGTGGATCGGGTCCCCTCGTTGGCGGATCGTTATCGGATCGCAACCGTCCCCATCGTCCTCCTGTTCGAATCCGGCGAGGAGAGGGCGCGAAGCGTGGGGGTCGAGCCCGAACGCCTTCGAGCGATGGCCGACGCCGCAGGCCGCGCGTCACCACGGACCGATCCGGCCCAAAGGAACTAGTCGTGGCGAAGCGGGAACGGCAGGCCGCGATTCTCGAGCTCCTGCGGGCGCACCGCATCGGTAGCCAGGAGGCCCTTCGCGAGCGGCTGAAAAAGGCCGGCTTCGACGTCACCCAGGCCACTCTTTCCCGTGACGTGCGCGAGCTCCGGCTCGTGAAGATCCCGGGCGGAGATGGAGTTTCACACTACACGCTTCCGGAGGAGTGGGAAAACACTCCGCCGCTCGAGTCGCTCCTTCCGACCCTCTACGTGTCCTCCGAGGGGACCGGGAATCTCCTCGTTCTCCGCACCATGACGGGGGGCGCCCAAGCCGTCGGGTCGGCCATTGACTGGGAGGAGTGGCCGGAAGTCCTCGGCACACTCGCCGGGGACGACACCGTCCTCCTCGTGCTGCGCCACGCCCGCCATTTGCGAGCGGTGCAGAAGCGCATCGAGCAAATCGCGGGGGTCCGGGGGGGCTGAGCCGGCGCTCGAGCCGGGGCGGGCACTCTCCCGTGGACTCCTTCCCCTTCCGGCCCCTTCCGGCGCGTGGCGCGCGCGCGACCTCGGCGGGCCTCCCGCCCCGGGTTGCTCGTCCGAGACGAAATCGTATAGTTATGCGCATGGCTTCCAGGGTCCCCGCAACCGCGCCACTTCGCGTCGGCGTCTTCGGCGGCACCGGGTATACCGGCGACGAGCTCCTTCGCCTTCTCGCGGGGCAGGAGCATGTGAAGGTGGGATTCGCAACCTCCCGTTCGAGCGCCGGCGAACCCTCCCGGATTCCGGGGCTCACCTTCGTGCATCCCGACGAGGCGCCGACCTCCGAAGTGGATCTGGTTTTCCTCTGCCTTCCGCACGGTGACGCCGCCACTTGGGTGGCGGGGTTCCAGGGCGACCATTCCGTCGTGGACCTGACGGCTGACCACCGCCCCGGATCGGGCCGTGAAGCGGGATGGGTGTACGGCCTCGCGGAGAGAAACGCCGAAGAAGTGAAACGCGCGAGTCGGGTCGCGAATCCCGGATGTTATCCCACCGGGGTCCTCCTGGCGCTCCTTCCCCTTCGCGACGCCGGGATCGTGGATGAAGGACGGCTGACCGTCGTGGACGCCGCTTCGGGCGTCACCGGCGCGGGACGGACCCCGCGAGCGGATCTTCTCTTCGCCGAAGTTTCGGGGAACTTCCGCGCCTACGGGGAAGGAAACGAACATCGGCACCTCAGGGAGATGCGTTCGCTCCTACCCGAGCGATCCCTCCTCTTTCAGCCCCACCTCCTCCCCGTCGCGCGCGGGATTCTGGAAACGATCACCGTCCCGGTGAAGGAGGGGGTCGGAGCCGAAGAGCTGCGAAAGGCCTGGAGAGACGCCTACGCGGGATCCGCGATCGTAGAGGTCCTCGACGCGGGGCTCCCGGATCTCGCTCGCGTCGTTCACACCGATCGCCTTTCGCTCGGAGCGTCCGAGGTGGCACGCGTCGCCCCGTCCGTGGTCACGGCCGTGGCTGCATTCGACAATCTGGGGAAGGGCGCCGCGGGTCAGGCCGTCCAGAACATGAACCTCATGCAGGGGTGGCCGATGGACCGGGGGCTCCGGTGCTGACCGTGGTCAAGATCGGGGGCGCATGGCTCGAGAGCGGGCCGGCGATCGAGCCTTTCCAGGTGCTCGCCGCCCTCCCCGGGGATCTCGTCGTCGTGCATGGCGGTGGGAAGGAGATCTCGCGTTGGCTCGACCGCGTCGGAGTGCCCGTCGAGTGGGCGGATGGCCTTCGAGTCACGCGGGGCGACGGTCTCCAGGTCACCGCGATGGTCCTTTCCGGGTGGGTCAACAAGCGGGTCGCCGAGGCGCTGGACCGCGCGGGGCGTCCCGCACTCGGGATCTCCGGCGAAGATGGAGGGCTCCTCGACGCGATCCCGCTGGATCCGGCTCGCCTCGGAGAAGTGGGTACGGTGCGGAGCGTGAATCCGACCCCCGTGCGGGTCCTCCTCGACGGGGGCTTCACCCCCGTCGTTTCCCCGGTTTCCAGGGGCCTGGAGGGGCGCCCGCTCAACGTCAATGCGGACGAAGCCGCGATCGCGCTCGCGCGCGAGCTTCGTGCGGACCGGCTCCTTCTCGTCTCCGACGTCCCCGGCGTTCTCGCCGACGGGGAGCTCCTCGGGTCGTTGACCGAACGTGAAGCGGAGGATCTCGCGGCGCGGGGGATCATCGCAGGAGGGATGAAGGTCAAGGTTCAGCAGGCGCTCAGCGCGGCTGCCGCCGGGGTCGAGGTCCGGATCGGCGACGAGGGACTTCTCTCCGGGAGCCCCGGCACCTGGATCCGGAGCGCCGCGGCGTCTTCCTCCTCGGCCCGGGCCTGACCCCGATGACCCTTTCGACGACCGACCCGCGCGCGGCCCTGATCGGAGTTTATCGCACGCCGGACGTCCTCTTCGTCCGGGGCGACGGCACCGACCTGATCGACGACACCGGGCGGCGTTACCTCGACTTCACCTCCGGAATCGGGGTGAACGCGCTCGGTCACGGCCACCCCGTGATCCTCGAAGCGATCGAGAGGGCGCTCGAAACCGGGCTCATCCACGCATCGAACCTCTTCCGAACCGCGCCCGCGGAAGAGCTGGCGCGGATTCTCACCCGGTTATCGGGGCTGGATCGGGTCTTCTTCTGCAACTCGGGCGCGGAGTCCGTCGAAGGAGCGCTCAAGTTCGCCAAGAAGTGGGCGAAGCTCCGTGGCGGCGACGACAAGCACCGGATCGTCGCCTTCTCCAGGAGTTTTCATGGGAGGCTCTGGGGAAGCCTCGCGGTCACCGATCGTCCCGACTATCGGCGCCCCTTCGAACCGCTCATGCCGGGGGCGGTGTTCGTGGATCCGACGGACCTCGAGGCGGTCTCGGCCACCCTCGATCCGGATCTGACGGCGGCGGTCATCCTCGAGCCGATTCAGGGGGAGGGCGGGATCCGCTTCCTCGGCGACGATCTTTTGCGCACGGTTCGGGAATGGACGAGGGAGCGGGGAATCGCCCTCATCCTCGATGAGGTGCAATGCGGGCTCGGACGCGCAGGCACCCTCTTCGCCCACCAATCAGCGGAAATCCGCCCGGACCTCCTCTGTCTCGCGAAGCCGCTGGGCGGAGGCCTTCCCATGGGCGCGGTCCTCGCGTCCGCCGAGATCGCGGACGCGATGTCTCCCGGCGACCACGGGACCACCTTTGGCGGTGGCCCCCTCGTGTCGGCGGTCGCGATCGCGGTGGTGGAAACGGTGAGCCAACCCGGGTTCCTCGCGGAGGTCGTGCGGAAGGGAGCCCACCTCCATGCCCTCCTCGAAGAGTTGCGTTCCCGATACCCCTCGACCGTACGCGAGGTGCGGGGGCGGGGACTCATCTGGGGGATCGACCTGATGGAGCCGGCCGCCCCGGTCGTAGCCGGTGCGAGGGATGCCGGCCTCCTGACCGTCCCCGCGGGGTCGCACGTCGTGCGCCTCCTTCCGCCGCTCACCGTGTCCGACACGGAGATCGAGCGGGCCGTCTCGATTCTCGAGGAAGTCCTCGCTTAGGCGACGTCTCCCCTCGGCCCGCCCGCCTGGACTCGGGCCCCGCGTCACCCCGGGGGCGGCGAAGGCCTCCGCCTCCCGGCACTCCTTGTCCTTGGGTACTTAATACAAGTATATTGTATTATTATGCGTGCGTCCCCGGCGTCGCGGGGGGGGAAACGCCGCGCCCGGAGGACCCGGGCGGGGGATGGATCAGAAGTCGCGAACCGGAGCGAATGCTCATGTCTCTGAAGATCGTATTGGCGTATTCCGGCGGGCTCGATACGTCGGTGATCGTGCCCTGGCTCCGCGAGACCTATGATGCGGAGGTCATCTGCATGGCCGCCGACGTCGGCCAGAGCGGTGGGCTGGAAGGGCTGGAGAAAAAAGCGCTGGCCACCGGCGCGTCGTCTTATTTCGGCGAAGACCTGCGCGAGGAGTTCGTCCGCGACTACATCTGGCCCACGCTTCGCGCCGGGGCGATCTACGCGCGGAAGTACCTCCTCGGGACCTCGATGGCCCGACCGATCATCGCCAAGCGGCAGGTGGAAGTCGCACTCGAGATCGGGGCCGACGCGGTGGCGCACGGATGCACGGGGAAGGGAAACGACCAGGTCCGTTTCGAGCTGACCTTCCAGGCGCTGGCGCCGCAGCTCAAGGTCATCGCCCCCTGGCGCGAATGGGAAATTCACTCGCGGGAGGATGCGCTCGCTTACGCACGGGCGCGGAAGATCCCCCTTCAGGTGGACGAGACGAAGCTCTACTCTCGCGACGAGAATCTCTGGCACATCTCGCACGAGGGCGGTCCGCTCGAGGACCCCGGGTACGAACCGGACGAGGACATGTTCCTCTGGACCCTCTCCCCCGAGAATGCGCGGGACAAGTCGGAGGTCGTCGAGATCGGCTTCGAGGAAGGGACTCCGATTTCGGTGGACGGCGCCGCGCTCGCTCCGATCGCGCTCCTTCAGCTCCTCAACGAGATCGGTTCGCGGCACGCGATCGGCCGCGCCGACATCGTGGAGGACCGTCTCGTCGGGATGAAGTCGCGCGGCGTGTACGAGACCCCCGGCGGAACGCTTCTTTATACGGCGCTCCAGGAGCTCGAGCAACTGACGCTCCACCGCGGGTCGCTCGCCCTCAAGGACCAGCTGGCGCCGCGTTACGCGGACCTGGTGTACGAGGGCCGGTGGTGGACGCCCGAGCGGGAAGCGCTCGACGCTCTCGTCGGCGCGCTCGCGAAGCGGGTCACCGGTTCCATCCGGCTCCGGCTGTACAAGGGTGGGATCCGGATCGTGGGGCGCCAGAGCCCGCACTCGCTTTACGACGGGTCGCTCGCGACCTTCGGGGAGGGCGGAGATTACGACCAGAAGGATTCTGCGGGATTCATCCGGCTCTTCGGGCTCCCCTTGCGGAGTGGAGTCGCGCCTCTTCCCGGCGGCCAGCCCGGAGACGTCGAGAACCTCATCCGGCAGCTCACGGGCGCGAGCTGAGACCGGTGACCTGACCAACTCTTCCGAAGGGAGCTTCCCGTGGGCGCAGGCGAAGGGGAGGGGAAGGGTGGGCTCTGGGGCGGACGATTCCGGGAGGGTCTCGCGCCCGAGATGGAGCCGCTCAACCGTTCGCTCGACGTGGACGGACGGCTCTGGAGGGAGGACATCCGGGGGAGCCGTGCCTGGGCGCGGGCTCTTGTCGGCGCCGGCGTCCTGACCGCCGTAGAGGGCGCGAGGATCGAGGAGGGGCTCACTGCCGTCGAGGCTCATCTCGAGCCCGGAATCCCCACGGGCGCATCGGATGAGGACATCCACTCCCTCGTGGAGCGCCTCCTTCGCGAAGAGGTCGGGGACGTCGCGGGAAAGCTGCACACCGGCCGGTCGCGGAACGACCAGGTGGCGACCGACCTCCGCCTCTGGGGGATGGGTGCGGCCTCCCGGCTCGATTCACTCCTCCGCGATCTGGGAGCCGCTCTCGTCGAGCTCGCCGGGCGGGGGATGCATCTCATCCTTCCCGGCTACACGCATCTCCAACAGGCCCAGCCCGTCCGCGCGGCCCACTGGGCTCTCTCCCACTTCTGGCCCCTCGCGCGCGACCGCGAGCGGCTCCGACGCGCGGCAGTGGGAGCGGGGGTACTTCCCCTCGGCTCGGGCGCGCTCGCCGGCTGCCCGTTTCCGGTGGACCGCGAGGCCCTCCGGAGGGATCTCGGTTTCCACGCCATCTCGGAAAATTCCATGGACGCCGTGAGCGACCGGGACTGGTCGGCGGAGCTCGTCTTCGGGGGTGCGGTCACGGGCGTGCATCTCTCGAGACTCGGCGAAGATCTCATCCTCTTCTCGTCGAGGGAGTTCTCCTTCCTCCGGATCGGGGACGGATTTTCGACCGGCTCTTCACTCATGCCCCAGAAGAGGAATCCCGACGTCGCGGAGCTCTCGCGGGGGAAGAGCGGGCGGCTCGTCGGCAACCTCGCGGGCCTCCTGACCCTCTTGAAGGGGCTACCGACAGGCTACAATCGGGACCTGCAGGAGGAGAAGCGTTTCCTCTTCGACACGGTGGACACGCTGGCGTTGACCCTCCCTGCGCTGGCGGGAGCGGTCCGGAGCGCGGAGTTCAGGGCGGAGGGGATCGAACGGGCCCGCGACCCGGAGCTCCTGGCGACCGACCTGGCCGACGTGCTGGTCCGGGCGGGGGTTCCTTTCCGGCGCAGCCACGAGATCGTCGGCGAGCTCGTGCGAGAGGCGGAGGACCGGGGCGTGGGCCTCGCCGAGCTCCCCGACGAGGTCTTCGTGGGCGCCCATCCGGCGTTCGGGTCCGGGGTGCGCGAGTTCTTCGACTGGGAGAGGTCCGTCGAAGCGCGGGACGTGCCCGGGGGGACGAGCCGGCGCGCGGTCCTCGCCCAGCTCGACGCGGCGCGCCTTCTGCTCTAGGCGAAGGTGCGCCCGGCGGCTTCCGCGAACGGGCGGAGCGCCGTCATCAGCGATCGGAAATCCTCGAAGTCGAGCGACTGCTCGCCGTCCGAAAGCGCCTCGTCCGGACGGGGATGCACCTCGATCATGAGGCCGTCCGCGCCGGCCGCGACCGCGGCGAAGGCGAGCGGGGCGACGAGGTCCCGCCGTCCACCGGCGTGTGAGGGGTCCGCGATGACGGGCAGATGGGTCTCCCTCTTCAGGACGGGGATCGCGGAGACGTCGAACGTATTCCGTGTGGCCGTCTCGAAGGTCCGGATTCCACGCTCGCAGAGGATCACCTTCATGTTCCCCTGCTTCATCACGTATTCCGCGGCAAGCAGTAGATCCTTGATCGTGGAGGCGAGCCCACGCTTGAGGAGAACGGGTCGGTGCACGCGGCCGACTTCGCTCAGCAGGGCGAAGTTTTGCATGTTTCGCGCGCCGACCTGGAGGATGTCCGCGAATCCCGCCACGACTTCCACCTGGCGGGTGTCCATGACCTCGGTCACGACGGGAAGACCGCTCTCCTTTCGTGCCTTCGCCAGGATTTCGAGACCGGCTTCTTCCATCCCCAAGAACGAATATGGAGAGGTTCGCGGCTTGAAGGCCCCGCCGCGGAGCGCCCGTGCACCCACGGAGCGCACGACCCGCGCCGTTTCGAGGAGCATCTCCTCGCCTTCCACCGAACAGGGCCCGGCGATGACGACGACCTCCGATCCGCCGAGCTCCGCTTCCCCGAGAGGAATTCGCGTTGGCCCGGCCGAAAACTCCCGCGCCGAGAGCTTGTACGGGCGCACGACGGGATGGACCGCTTCGACCCCGGGGAGTGCGAGAAGAGGGACGTGCCGGAGGCGCTCTTCGTCCCCGATACACCCCACGATGGTGCGGCTCTCCCCGCGGGAGATGTGCGTGCGGAGTCCCAGTGCTTCGACGCGCTCGCGGATCTGGTCGAGCTCCTCGTCCGTCACCCCGACGCGGGTCACGATGATCATTCGGGCAGGTCGCTTGGAGTGGTGAAGGCGGCTATCCTGGGCACCGGAGGCTCCCGGGCGAAAAAAACGGCTTCCGGAGGGCCCGGGAGCCGATGGTCCGCCGAAGCTGCGCGCGAAGTGCGCGCGAGGTCGAGAGTGGTGAGGCGGGAGGGGGGCTGTCAAGCGCTCCGGGGCGCCGCTTCCGGTCCGTGCCACTCTTCAGACTCACTCGGCGACCTGTTAATATGACACCGTTCTCCCCGGAAGCCCGCGCCACGGCGTGGAGACGCGGGGCCTTCGCTCGTCGGATGGAGGGGTGGCATGCAAGGCGCGAAGACGGACAAGGTCCTCTCCGGCTTCCCGGCTTGAGGGGCGCCTCCCGCGTGGGGAGCTCCGAAGAGCTGAAGGCGGTGGCCGGGCGGGCGGCCCTCGCCGAGGTCGTTCCGGGAATGACGCTCGGTCTCGGGACGGGAAGCACCGTGCGGCACTTCCTCGAGGCGCTCGCCGAGGCCCTTGGCCGAGGAGAGCTCTGGGAGGTGCGGGGGGTGCCGACTTCGCTCGATACCGAGGAACGGTGCCGGAGGCTCGGGATCCCGACGGTCGAGCTCGGGGAGTCCACCACGCTCGACCTCGCGGTGGACGGGGCCGACGAAGTGTCCCCCCGGCTGGATCTCGTGAAAGGGCTGGGCGGCGCCCTCCTCCGTGAAAAGATGGTGGCTCAGGCGGCAAGACGATTCGTGGTCGTGGCCGACGGTTCGAAGGAAGTCGTGCGCCTCGGGATGAAGGCACCCGTCCCCGTCGAGGTCATTCCATTTGGCTGGCGAGCCCACCTCGATTTTTTCCGGTCGCTCGGCGCGGCGCCTGAACCGCGCGAGGCGAAGGGCGGGGGACTCTACGAGACCGACAACGGGAACTTCGTCGTGGATCTGCGCTTCGAAAACGGAATCGCCAATCCGAACGAGCTCGAGGGTGCCCTCCGCCGGCGGGCCGGCGTCGTGGAGAGCGGCCTTTTCCTGGGAATGGCGCAGAAGGCCTACATCGCGCGCGAAGGGGGGGTCGTGGTCCTCAGCCCCAAGGAAGGATGACATGGCATCCGTGCTGATCGCGCCCTCCGTACTTTCCGCGGACTTCGGCGACCTCGCCGCCGAGGTGCGCCGCGCCGAGGCGGGAGGCGCCGATTGGATTCACGTGGACGTGATGGACGGACATTTCGTGCCGAACCTCACGATCGGGCCGGTCGTCGTGGAGGCGCTGCGCCGCGCGACGCCCCTCCCCTTGGACGTGCATCTCATGATCGAGGCGCCCGAGCGCCTCATCCCGGCGTTCGTGAAGGCAGGGGCGAACCGGATCACGGTGCATCAGGAGGCGTGCCCCCACCTCCACCGGGTCGTGACCTCGATCCGAGAGGCTGGGGCGGGCGCGGGCGTCGCGATCAATCCATCCACGCCGGTCGAAACGCTCCGCGACATTCTCCCCTTCGTGGACCTCGTCCTCGTGATGACCGTCAATCCTGGCTTCGGCGGCCAGCGTTTCATCGAGGGGTCTATCGAAAAGATCGAGCGGACCCGCGAGCTCGTCGCCGAAGTGGGACGCCAGGACGAAGTCCTGATTCAGGTGGATGGCGGAATCGATTTGAACACCGCGCCCCCCGTGGTGCGCGCGGGCGCGACCGTCCTTGTCGCGGGCTCGGCGGTCTTCGGAGCCCCCGAGGGGCCGGAGGCCGCGGTGCGGGCGCTGCGAGAACGATGTGCCGGACGTCGCGCGGCGGAGGCGGCCGGTGGCGGGTGAGCCGACGCTCGATGCGGCGGCCCTCGATCGGCTCACCGAGTGGGGCGGTGCGGAGCTCCGGGAGAAGATGATCGAGCTCTTCTCCCGAAACGCGCCCGAACGGTTGAACGGGGTGCGCGATGGACTCGCCGCCGGAGACCTGGAACTGGCGCATCGCTCCGCGCACTCCCTCAAGTCCACTTCGGCGAACGTGGGGGCGGAGGCGCTCGGGGCACTGGCCGGCAGGATCGAGGCGCTTCTCGACGGCGGGAACTCATCGGAAGCGGGTGCGCTCGTCGCCGAGCTGGAGCAACTGATGGGCGAAACGCTCACGGCCCTCGCCGCCGCGCGGAACCCGGAAGGCGCCTAGGCGCCCTCAGCTTCCCGAGGGAGGGAAAGATGCCGCGCTTCGCGCACCGATTCGAGGTGGACCACCCGGTGGGCGAGGCCTTCGCCTGGCACGCGCGCCCGGGGGCCTTCGGGCGGCTCACCCCCCCGTGGGAATCCGTGCGAGTCCTTCGCGCCCCGGTGGGGCTCCAGCCAGGGACCCGGGTGCAACTGGAAATCCGGAAAGGTCCCGTCCCCCTCAAATGGGAATTGGAGCACACAGCGTACGAAGAAGGCCGCTTCTTCGTGGACGAGCAGGTGCGCGGGCCCTTTGCGCGCTGGCGGCACGAGCATCGCTTCGAACCGCTGGGGCCCGATCGTTGCCGCGTGGAGGACATCGTGGAATGGGGGGCGCCCCTCGAGCCGTTCGGGGACACTTTTACGGAGTCCTTCATCACACGTTCGCTCGAGCGACTCTTCGCCTTTCGAGCGCGGCGCACGAATCACGACCTGGAGCTCCATCGGCGGTATGGTCCGGGGGAGGGGCGCGTGGTCGCAGTGAACGGGAGCACCGGCCTCATCGGGACGGCCCTCTGCGATCTTCTCACTTCCGGGGGCTACCGCGTCCTGCGCGTCACTCGTGCTCTCCGCGAAGGTCCCGAGTGGGTGCATTGGGATCCCCACGGCGAGGGGATTTCCACGGAAGCGCGGAGTGCGCTCGAAGGGCTCTTCGGCGTCGTGAATCTCGCCGGGGAGCCCATCTCCGGAGTGCGTTGGACGAGCGCGAAGAAGGAGGCGATCCTTCGCAGCCGCGAAGAAGGGACCCTCCTCCTCTGTCGGGTCCTCGCGGAGCTCGAACGGCCGCCGGAGGTGCTGGTCTCCGCGTCGGCGATCGGCTATTACGGTGACCGCGGGGAGGAGCGGCTTTCCGAATCCAGCGAGGGGGGCGAGGGGTTCCTCGCAGAGGTGAGTCGCCGCTGGGAGCGCGCAACCCATGCGGCCCGCGCGATCGGGATCCGGACGGTCCACCTGCGATCCTCCATGGTCCTCTCCCCCGGGGGAGGGGCACTGGAGGTCTTGCTCATTCCCTTCCGGATGGGGGCCGGCGGCCGGCTCGGATCGGGCCGCCAATACATTTCCTGGATTGATCTCGATGACGAAACGGGGCTCATCCTTCACGCGCTGCGGAACGAAAAAGTGAGGGGCGCGCTGAACGGCGTGGCGCCCGCGCCCCTCCCGAACGCGGCCTTCGCGGACGTCCTGGGTCGCGTGCTCGGGCGTCCGACGCTGGTGCCCATGCCGGCGCTCGCGATTCGCGCGGGACTCGGCGAAATGGGGAAGGAGCTTCTCCTCTTCGGTCAGAGGGCCCATCCCGACCGGGCGCTTGAGACCGGTTACCGCTTCCGGTATCCCGACCTCGAGAGCTCGCTCCGCCACCAGCTCGGCCGGGACGAGGGCGGCGAGACCACGGACGACGGAGGCCCCCGGTGACAAAGAGCGGAGATCGCCTTCTCACTCCCGAGACGCTGGGACCGGATCCGATGGCCGCCTTCACGCGCTGGCTGGAAGAAGCCCGCGTGGAGTCTGGAATGACGAACCCGAATGCGGCCTGCCTCTCGACTCTGAGAGGGGATGGCGGACCGGAAGGGCGGATGGTTCTCGTGAAGGCGGTGGAGGAGCGGGGTTTCACTTTTTTCACGAACTATCGCTCCGCCAAGGGCCGCGCGCTGGAGCAAACCCCGCGCGCCGCCCTGACCTTCTATTGGGATGCTCTAGGCCGGCAGGTCCGAGTCCGGGGCGGAGTCACGCAAACCTCGCCGGAGGAGTCCGACGCCTACTTCCGCACCCGCCCCGCAGGAAGCCGGATTGGAGCATGGGCCTCGGCGCAGAGCGAGAGGATCGAGAGCCGCGAGCTCTTGGAAGCGAATGCCGCGGAGGTCCAGCTGCGTTATCCAGGCGAGGAGATTCCGCGTCCCCCCCATTGGGGAGGATTCCTGCTTCGCCCCGATGAGATCGAGTTCTGGCAGGAAGGTCGAAACCGGCTCCACGATCGGATCCTCTTCGAACGTGATGAGGCCGCTTGGCGGCTGAGCCGCCTGAGTCCCTGACCGACCCGAAAATTTCCGGGGCCCCGTTCAGGGTGTGTTCGAGGGCGGGACGGGTGCGCGGCCGACCATCTCTCCCCGTTCGTCCAGCTCCGGATAGGATCCCCCGGACTTTGCGAGGCGCCGAGCCATCTTCGGATAAGACCACTCGAACAGGAGGCGTGTCCGCACCTCGGGCGCCAGGCGCGACGTCTCGTACATCCCCGCGGCCTCCCGCTGGCGGTACGCTTCGTAGAGGAGGAGGGCCGTGGCCACGGAGACGTTGAGGGAGCGGACCATCCCCGTCATCGGGATTCGTACCCGCCCGTCGGCGAGAGCGAGCGACTCGTCTCCGATTCCGTACAGCTCGGCGCCGACGACGAAGGCCGTCGGCTCGGTGTAGGAGAAGTCCCGGTAGTCGCGGGCTCCGTCCCCGGGATCGGCGGCGATCACCTGGAACCCCGAGGCCTGGAGAACACGGATGGCCGAGGGCCCGTCGGGATGCTCCCGGAGGCCCACCCAGCGCGCAGTGCCCCCGGAGGTATCGCGGTGGAGGGTGATCCCTTCCTCGGGGGGGACGGCATGGACTTCGAGAATACCGACAGCGTCGCAGTTACGAAGGATCGCCGAGAGGTTGTACGGCTTGTTCACCCGCTCCATGAGCACCGTGAGATCGGGCTGTCGCCGGTCCAGGATCCGCTGGATCCGCTCGAATCGTTCGGGACGCATGGGGCCTCGCGCGGAGGGGCATTCACTTGCCCAAAAACCTAGCCCCGTCTAACATTTCGGGCACGGGACCGAGCCGGCGCGGCGCGTTTCACCGCCTTGCCGCCTGGCGGGCGGCTCGGACCTTTACGTGAATCGAGAGGAGAAATCCATGAGAATGTTTGGGGAGCCGAGGGTCGAGAGCTGGGGTGTCCGGGGCAAGGCGATCGCCGTGGCAGCGGGGGTTCTCGCTCTCGCGGCGCTCCCTGCGTCCGCGCGGGCCCAGCACGACCACCCGGAGGCTGTTGCGATGACGGTGCCTCCCGAGATGCCCCTCATGGCCGAGGTTCTCGGCCCCTTTTCGCGCCCGGTGACGACGGCCGCGCCGGCGGCACAGGCGTACTTCGATCAGGGGATGCAGATGTTGTACGCCTTCACGCACTCGATGGCGATCCGCTCCTTCGAGGAAGCGCAGCGCCAGGATCCTACCTGCGCGATGTGCTACTGGGGTGAGGCGCTCGCTCGGGGGCCCTTCCTGAACGGCGGGCTCAATCGCGCGAACGCGGCGCCGGCCTATGCCGCCGCCATGGAGGCCGTGCGCCTGGCGGGTGAAACGTCGGTGACTCCGATCGAACGCGCCCTGATCGATGCGATGTCCATTCGATATGCGGAGGAACACGATCCCGACACCCGCCCGAGGCTCGACAGCGCTTACTCGCGGGCCATGGCGGATGCCTACCGAGCCTATCCCGAGGACCTGGACGTGGGGACCCTTTACGCCGAGTCCCTGATGCTCCTGAACACGAACCGGGGAACCTACCGCCTGGGTGATCCCTTCGTTCAGGGCTTCCACCGCATCCTCGAGGAAGTTCTCGCCCGCGACCTCAGCCATCCGGGGGCGTGCCACCTCTATGTGCATGGTACGGAGGCCACCGAAGCGCCCGAAAAAGCGGAGCAATGCGCCGATCTTCTCGGAAACACGGTGCCGGGGGCCAGCCACATCAACCACATGCCCTCGCATACGTACAACCGGATCGGGCGATGGGGCTCCGCGGTGACTTCGAACATCCAGGCTTGGCACTCCGACCAGCGTGCCGCCTGGGGCGAGGGGGTCTCGTACGCGGCGACGCACAACCTCCACATGCTCCTCTTCGCAGCCTCGATGGACGGACAGGGCGCGGTCGCAACGGAGGCGGCGCGGGCCTATGCGGACGCTGCGCCGGGGGGCGAGTTCTACGTCGCGCTCGTCCTCATGCGGTTCGGAAAGTTCGACGAGGTCCTCACACTTTCGTCCATCCCCGAGCAGCCGATCCAGAAGGGGCTATGGGAGTTCGCCCGCGGGTACGCACACCTTCGGACCGGCGCCGCGGACAGCGCGAGCGCCTATCTCGCCCGGTTGGACGAGGCGGCGGAGGCGACCCCCGACAACGTCTCGATGCGGGGTCATTCCGCGGCCCAGCTGCTGGGGATCACGGGAGATATCCTGCGGGCCGAGCTCCTTCGCGAGAACGGGGATCTGGGCGGGGCGATCGAAGTCCTCGAGCGGGCGGTGGAGACCCAGGACGGGCTCCGCTACGATGAACCGGAGCCGCTCAACTTCTCCGCGCGCCATTGGCTCGGCGCTGCCCTCCTGGAAGCGGATCGGGCCGGGGAGGCGGAAGCCGTGTACGAGGCGGCCCTCGTCCAGCATCCACACAACGGATGGTCCCTTTTCGGGCTGGAGCAGGCGCTCCGCGCCCAGGGGAAGACGGCCGAGGCCGCCGAGGTTCGCGAGCGATTCCGAACCGATTGGGCTCGGGCCGACACGCTGATTCGGTCCTCGCGATTCTAGGAAGTCGGACCCGGCGCGGAGCACCCCGGGTGGGCCGCGTTCAAATCCATCCGACGCGCCGGTACCACTCGATCGTGTTCCGGATCCCCTCCTCGTTGCCCCAACGGGAGCGGTAGTCGAGGAGCCGCTCCGCCTTTCCGAGGTCGAAGGCACGGTTGTGGGTGAAGAACCCCACCCGCCGCCGGAAGAGCGGCGGTTGGATGCCGAAGGGGCGGCAGGCCATTTCGCAGACCCAGGCCGCCAGCCAGACCGGCGCCACCGGGACGCGCAGGCGACGGAGCGCGACCCCTCCCTGATTCGCGATGAGTTGCGCGAGAACGTTCAGGGTGATCGGCTCGGCCGAGGCGATGTTGAAGGCCTCCCCGTGGACCCGCTCGCGGGGCGCGATCGCGCAGAGGAGAAACGACTCCGTTTGGTCCTCGATGTGCCCGAGGTGGGCCAGGACCTCGCCCGGCCCGATCATCACGAATCGGCCGCTCAAGATCATCCGGAATAACTTCAGCATCCGCCGGTCCGTCGGTCCATAAACCATGGCGGGGCGGTTTACCGTGACCGTCATCCCACCGGGAGCGATCTTCCGGGCCATCTCGAGGATGGCGAGCTCTCCGTCGAGCTTCGTCCGGTGATACAGATCCATCGGGTTGAAGGGCGTCTCCTCGGTCGCGGGGATCTCCTTCACGTCGCCATGCACGCCGATCGTGCTGCAATGGACGAAGCGGGACACTCCCATCGCCGCCGCCGTCTCGGCCAGCCGCAACGCGCTCCGGTGGTTGACGAGGTCGTATCCCTCCTCGGTGTCCTCCGTCTCCTGGAAGCGAGCGGCGATGTTAAAGACGACATCCACGCCTTCGAGGAGATCATCCCAGGGCCCACTCGACGCCAGATCGAGAACCTCGGCCCGGTATCCGCGTCCGCGCAGGATCTCCGCCTCCCCGGGATAGAGAACGGTCCCCGTCACGTCGAGACCCAGGTCGGAAAGGCGCCGGAAGAGGTGGCCTCCGATGAATCCCGCGGCGCCGGTCACGAGGTACCTTCGTCCAGCCAGCTCCGTTACCCAGTCACGCAGGGGGCGCGTTTCACCGCGCACTTCCACTGCCGGGTCCGACACTTCGAACGTTTGTTTCATCAATCAGTTATGAGGCTCACTATGATGTTATTAGTGAGGAACTCTGGCTGAAATAAAGGCCAGAGAGGTATGGAGCTTCCCCTTCCAAAACAGCCTCCTGACCCGGGTCAGTAGTCGGACCTCCTCGAAGCCGGCGTCGCTCAGCATGGAGACGAGCTCTTCGGTCCGATAAAACCGTACCTGGTCGCGTACGATGAACCTATGCAACAGATCCCAGGCGATCGTTCCAACCGAAGCATCCATTGCTCGGTCCACGAGGAAAAGGGTCCCTCCGGGGTCGAGAGCTTCGCGGACATGGCGTACCGCCGCCGCGGGATCCTCAAAGTAGTGGAAAGCGCTGACGCAGGTCGCGACCGTCGGCGGCAAGGGAAGGGCTCGGAGGGCACGAAGGCGTGCTCCTTCGTCTTCCCAGCTTCCAACCACGAAACTCGCGCGGGCGATTCCCTCCGATTCGGCTTTCCCTCGCCCGACCCGTACCATCTCCTCGGAGAGATCGAGGCCGACCCCGAACGCCTCGGGGTTCCGTTCGAGAGCGCGCCGGAGGAGCCAGCCGGTCCCGCACCCGATGTCCAGGAGGGTGCCGCGAATCGGCGGGAGGCGATCGAGCACGAGTTCGTTCTGCACGCGATACCAGGGGGCGAGGCGGTGCGATTCGTATCGCGCGGCCTTGCCGTCGAATTCGCGCGCGATGCGCGCGGGCGCATCGCGTTCCCCGCTATTATCGGTGCCGGTCACCGCTCGGACGCTTGAGTTGTTCCTCGAGCCTGCTGTAAAAGAATCGGAGTCGGTCTTCGAAGCGGTCCCTCCCGAAGAACGCCTGCACGAATTTCTGTCCGGCGGCTCCGAGCGTACAGCGCAGCTCGGGGTCAGCGCGGAGCCGACCGAGTCCGTCGGCCATCGAGTCGGGGTCCACATCCACCAGAAGAGCAACGTCTTCATCGAGGACCTGCGTGTGAGGCACGAGCCGGGTGGCCACGACGGGACGACCCGATGCGAGATAGCTGTCAATCTTCAAGGGAGTGTTGATTCCCTGAAGCCGGGGGGAGACGAGGATGTCTGCGGCCGCGAGGACGGAGGGGAGTTGTTCGAGGGGCCGGGGTCCGAGGAAGTGGATTCGTTCTCCTCCGTCGCGTTCCGCGAAACTGCGTGCGTATTCGGCAATGTGCGCCTCCGATCCGCCCACGATCACGAGGTGTGCGTTGGCGTCCCGCTTCGCGAGCCGGACAAAGGCATCGAGGAGGAGGTCCACCCCCTGATACTTCTCGAGATTCCCCACGTAGAGGATTCGCGTCCCTCCGATCGCGCGCACCTCTTCCGCGGGTTTCGCGGCGGCCATGTCCTCGTGCAAGGGCGTGTCGGGGAGGAGAAAGACGCGCTCGTCATCCTGATGTTTCCGCGCGACCTCCGCGAGTGCGGGACAAACCGCCAGGACGCCTGCTGAACGCCGAATCGTGACCTTCTCGAGGAGGATCATGATCCGAGCCAAGGGCCAGAGCAGCCTGCTCTTGTCCATGATCTGGGCACTCATCACCGAGTCCATGTCATACACGAAGGGAACGCCGGACCAGGCCGAAAGGGCGCATGCCAGGATGGCCCCTTCCTCGACCCCGTGGATCACGTCATAACGACCCGCCGCGATGAGCCGACGCGCCGAAGCGGCGAGCCAGAGGTCGCTCAGGGCCTTTTGCCAGGACAGGCCGACCGGAACGTGGCGGACGAAGGGTGGCTGGCTTGTGCGATGGATTGTCACGCCCGGGATCGACAGGTCCCTCCCCTCGAACAAGGTCAGAAGATCAATCTCGTGCCCGTCTCGTCCGAGGGTGTCCACGGCGGCTCGAACCGCGATCGGAGTGCCCCTGTCCGTGAAAAAAGGCTGAGGAGCGATGACGAGAATCTTCACCCGGCGTCGTTCCACCCGGGGGAAGCGCCGTGGAAAGGGATTTGGGGCCGAAGCTCCGCCGGAAGCCTCCGACGGACGACGATCACGGGCGCGCGCTCGATATGGGTGTGGGATTGAGGCGGTTTTCACGCGAGGCGTCCCCGAGTTGACCGTCGAGATTCCAACCCCAGCAGAGGACCGCGCCGGTTGGCGTCCGCCCGCACGTGTGCGACCCCAGGGCCTGAATCTGCGTGAAGCGGTCGTTTCCGGAGACGGGGGTGGGGACAGTTCGGTCACCGGTCGTGCCGTCGCCGAGCTGTCCGTGCTGGTTGCGGCCCCAACACCGCCCCGCGCCGTTTTGGTTCAGCGCGCACGTGTGAACGCCGCCCGCGGTGAGGGCGATGAAGCGATCGTCCGACGAAACGGGACGAGGCGTTGGACGACTCGTCGTCGAGCCGTCGCCGAGCTGACCGTTGGCGTTCCCGCCCCAGCATAAAATCGCGTCGTCGGTCGTGAGGCCGCAGGTATGGAAACTTCCCGCGGCCAGCTCCACGAAGCGATGGCCGCCTGTTACCGGGGCCGGGTTCTCGGCGGTTCCCCCGCTGGTCCCGAGTTGTCCTGACGCGTTGTCGCCCCAGCAGAACGCCGCGCCGTCGGTCGCGATGGCGCACGTATGGTTCCAGCCGGCGGAGATCTTGCGGAAAGTGACGCTCGAGGGGACCGGCACCGGAAAGGTCCTTCCCGTGCGGGTGCCATCACCGAGCTGACCGCTCGAGTTCCCGCCCCAACAAAATGCTCGGCCGGCGGGGGTCAGGCCGCAGCTGTGCGCCAGGCCGGCGGTGAGGGAGGCGAAGCGTTCCGGGCCCGTCACCGGGGAGGGGAGGCTGATCTGCGACGGGGAAGTCGTCCCGAGCTGCCCCTGGTCATTCATTCCCCAGCAGTGGGCCCGGCCGTCCAGCGTCAGGGCACAGACATGTCCCATCCCGGCGGCGGCGAAGGCGAAGCGGTCCCCCTGTACCTCGAGGTTCGGAAGGGCGCGCGGGCTGCGGGAGCCGTCGCCGAGTTGCCCCTGGTCGTTCGCTCCCCAGCAGACCATGACCCCGTCGGAACGAAGGGAGCAAGAATGCCTTCCCCCCGCCACGACGAGTGGCGTCACGGCCAGCGTCGCGGGGACGGCTGTCGCGCGGAACGTCGAGCCGGCCGCGGGACGTCCGGCGACCTCCGCCGTCACCTCCTGGATTCCGCGCGCGGGCCCGAGCGTCCATCGCGTGGCGGCCCGGCCCGCGGCGTCCGATACGACTTGGGCCGGATTCACGGTGCCCCCGCCCGACTCGACGACGAATCGAACGGGCGCGCCCACCAGGGGCGCGCCCGCCCCAACGAGAATCCCCCCCCCCCCCCCCCCCCGCCCCGTCGAGAATCCGCAGCTCGATCGGCGTGGGGAGCGTCTCGCCGGCACGTCCCTCCTGGTCGGCACCCCGCACGATCTCCACCCTCTGGGCGGTGGGAGGGAGCGCCTCGGCGCTGAATACGATCTCGAGGGGCTCGGCGGTTTCAGTTCTCGCTCGGACGGTCTGCTGCACGCCGGCGTCGCCGAGCGTCCAGCGCGCGTAAACGCTTCCGTCCACCCCGGTCACGCCGCGGTCCGGCTCGACCGTCCCGCTACCGGAGACGACTTCGAAAACGACCGGAACCTCACCCACGCCGAGCCGCGCATCGTCCACCACGCGGAGGCCGACGGGGAGGGGAAGGATCCCGCGGGCGACGCCCACCTGCTCATTTCCCCCGAGGACGAGGATCGAATCCGGCACGCGGGCAGCAAGGGCGGCCGTGGGGTCCAAAGCGGCGTCCTCCCCCTGCGGCAAGGGGTCGGTCACCGAGAGGGTTCCCGGAGAGGCGAGCGTGCCCTCCGTGGTAGCGGGGCCACCGTTTTCGGTGATCCGGCCAGGGTCCGTCGAAGTGGCGCCCGGGGAAACCTCCAGATTGTCGGCGAAGGAGGTGAGAGCGCCGACGAAGCGCGCGACCCTTCCCTCGGGGGCGGCCCGCACGGAGAAGAAGGTGGCGGCCACGGTCGTGGCGGCCAGGGCCAGGGCGACGCGAAGCCCCCGGCGCCTTCGTTTCGCGGGGGTCGGGGCGGAAGCCGGTCCCGCGCTGCGTCCCCGCGGCGTCGCGCCTGCCGTAGCCGGGACTTTAGAGGGGACAGGGGACGGCGTCGGTCCCTCGGCGTACTGCGCGCTCGGGAGGGCCTCGCCCGTGGGTGGCGGCGCGGAGGCCACGGCCTTCGCGGGCGGCGATGAAATGCGACCCTCGAGTGCGCTCAGGAACTCGTGTGCGTTTCGCCACCGCTCATCCGGTTTTTTCCGCGTCGCGCCCTCGATCGCGACCGCCAGGTTTCGCGGAACGCCCGGGCGCAGTTTCCTCACCGGGGGGAGGTCCTCGTACTTCTGCTTATAAATGATGGTGTAGAGGCTCTCTCCTGCCCACGGCTGTCGCCCCGTGAGAGCCTCGAATCCCACGAGCCCGAGGCTGTACAGGTCGCTCCGGCCGTCGAGGTCCTTCCCCTCGATCTGTTCGGGAGACATGTAGGTCGGCGTCCCGATTGCCGTACCGGGCATCGTCAGGCCAGAATCGCTGTCCCAACCCCGCGCGAGCCCAAAATCGGCCAGGCGGGCGAGTCCGGTCGAGTCGTCCAGATAGACGTTTTCGGGCTTGATGTCCCGATGCACGATCCGGTGGGTGTGCGCGTAAGCGAGGGCCTGCGCGAGATCCTTGAGGATCCTTTCCACCTGGTCGAAGGGGAGGGCCCCGGCAGTGCGGATCCGGTCCTTGAGGGTCGAGCCCGGGACGTACTGGAGAATGAGGGCGAGCCCGCGGTCTCCGAGGCGACGTGTCCCGAGAAGCATCACGATGCTCGGGTGCTGGAGCTTCCCCACGGTGCGCGCTTCGCGCACGAGGCGGGCCACGGCGTCTTCGTCTCGGACGTAGGCGGGGCGGATCAGCTTGATCGCCACGTCTCGCCCGAGGTCGCGCTCGCGCGCGAGATAGACGACCGCGGTTCCGCCCCTCCCGAGCTCGCGGATCAGGTCGTACTCCGCGGCCAACTCGGGAATATTGGGGATCTCGTTCGGCTTCGACTCGGACATGGCCTGGTCAGTCAATCGAAGCCGCGGCGGTCTTCCTCCCTCGACGTCCGAGATCGGGATCCGTCACGCGCTTCCCCCCATATTCGGCAGAGCCGGCCCAAACTGCAGGACTGCGGCGGCCACGTTGTCTTCGCCACCCTTCACCAGCGCTTTTTCCCCCAGGACCCTTGCCAGGTCCCGAATGTCAGGAGTCGCCCGCGCGATCTGTCCAATCTCCCCAGCCTCCAAGATGCCGTGGATTCCGTCGGAGCAAAGAATGAGGAGGAACGGCTCCGGCCCCACCTCCCCGGGGAAGAAGTCCGCGTTCACTTCCGGCTCGGCCCCAAGGCTTCGCGTCACGGCATTCTTCCACGGTGACTTGATCGCCTCTTCGTAAGACATTCGCCCCTGGGCCACCATCTCGGCCACGAAAGAATGATCGCGGGTGATTTGTTGGGCTCCCGAGGCATCCACGCGGAATGCGCGGCTGTCTCCCACATTGGCGATTTCAAAGGTATCGCCTTGTCGCAGAACGGCCACGAGTGTCGTTCCCATCCCTTCCTTGTCGGGAGCCTGGGCCGCCTCATGCACGGCCATATTCGCGTCGCGAACGGCGTCGGCAAGACTCGCACCGCCCGCCAGGGAGGCCACCAGCGTGTCCATGGCGACATGGCTCGCGATCCCGCCCGCGGAGTGCGATCCCATCCCATCGCACACCGCCGCAATTTCCCTGCCATCGGGAAGGGTGCGGACCATGACGGCGTCCTGATTCACGGCCCTTCGGCCTCGATCGGTATACCATGAGCTTCGGGTCGCCAGGCGATCCCGCTTCTCCTCCTGGAGGAAAAGAAAGCGGATTTCGCCCATTTCGATCTTGTCCCCGTCCTGGAGAAGTACCTCGTCCTGGGTCGTGCCGAGAGACCGCCCGTTATGAACCGTGGGGTTCGTCCCCGATTCGTTCCGGAGGAGCCAGCCACCTCCCCTGAAGATAAGGCGCGCGTGCTGGCGGCTCACCGTCGGTGATTCGAGCTGCACATGGCGGTACTGGGGGCCGCGAGACCGCCCGAAGGTGATTTCCTGTTCGACCCCGGGGATACGCACGAAGCGGATCTCGCTTCCCGCCCCGGGGCCGCTTTGGACCTCGAATCGTCCCGGGAGGAGCTGGAGCGTGCCGTCCATCGGCTGGTCGTAACGGACCATCCCCGTCTCTCCCGTGGCATTCGGGACTTCGGGAGCGAGAGCCGGCGAAGCTGCGGAGGGCGCCAGGGAAGGTGTGGTGGTTGCCACGGGGTAGGGGGATTCCAGCTCGAGCGCCGGAAACTCATCGTCTGGAAAGGTCTCCCTGGGCCGAGGCGAAGCCTGGGCTTCCGGGTGGGCGGGGAGCAGGAAGGGGGTTTTTCCTGCGTCGTTTCGGCCCCGCCGGAGAAATAAGATGACCAGGGCGAAAATTGCGACGAAGAGGACCCCGAAGATCGGGGTCTCCCAGGGCGCAACCGCGCACCACAAAGAGTCGAGCCCGGTGGCGGGGAAGGCAGGACAGAGCCCGTCGAACAGGCCGAAGCCGGAGACTCCCTCTTCGGTCATGGTGACGCCGACTCTCCAGTCCGTGGGTCCCGATCGGGGGCGGCGGGCAGTCCCGGAGCCGGTCCCGCCAACCCTCTCGGGAGGAATACCCTCGGAGTGGGGTCAGAAGGTCCACCCGCGGGCGAGGATCAGTCCCCGGCCGGTTGAACTTCGATTTCGTGGGTATCGGCACCGAGGGGGGTATCGCCCGTTGCCCAAGTGGCGGTGACCGTGTAGGTCCCCTCGACACTGTCGGCGTAGGTGAAGGTAACCGTCGATTCGTTCATCAGGACGGTAGCGGGCGAAGCGGGAGTAAACGTCGCGGTAACGCCCGATGAGGACATGAGCGTAAAGGTCGTGGGCTCCCCGACCGGGCTCGGATTGTCATGGGCATCCACGACCGTGATCGTGAAGTCGGTGCTCGCCACGTTCACCATGGTGGATCCCGGGCCGGTCAAGAGAATCGCCGCGGGCGCTCCGGCACCCCCGATCGTGATCCCGTTCGCGTCCACTGTCGGAGTGGGGAGCGCGG
>JBBEBG010000027.1 GCA_040882465.1 Gemmatimonadota bacterium | reverse complement strand
TCTTTTACCTGGACCGGATTCGGGGAAGTGGGAAGCACCTCCTCGAGGTGATCAACGGCATCCTCGATCTCGCGCGCATAGAGGCCGGACGAATGGAGGTGGACCTCTCGGAGGTGAATCTCGAGAATGTCGTGCGCGACACGCTAACCGGATTCGAGGGTCAGTTGGGGGATCGTCCGATTCGGCTGTCTTTCAAGGGCCCACAGGTACCCGTCCACCTCGTCACGGACCTGCTGAAGCTCAAGCAGATCCTGATCAACCTCGTTGGGAACGCGCTCAAGTTCACGGAGAAAGGACAGGTCACCGTGACCCTGCGAACCGATCCGGAGTCGGGAAAGCCGACGCGACTCGAGATCGAGGACAGTGGCATCGGAGTTCCTCCCGACCGCCTGGCAGCGGTCTTCGAAGCCTTCGAACAGGTGGACTCGGGAACGAACCGACGCCATGGCGGAACCGGGCTCGGACTCACGATCACGAAGGCGCTGTGCGCCGAGATGGGCTATCGCATCGAAGTCGAAAGCGAAGTCGGGAAAGGCTCCACCTTCGCCGTCGTGTTCGAATCGGGGCTATTGGGGGCAAGCGTCACGGCCCCGAAAACAACCCCCGACCCGGCGCGGTTGACCAGGCCCGCAGCGCCGGCACCACTGGATTCTTATGGAGACGCGCCCCTGGTCCTCGTCGTGGACGACGAGGAAGATGCCCGCTTTCTCGTCGTGAACATGCTGACGGAGCTCGGATACCGGACGCTGCCGACGTCTTCGGGCGCACGCGCCCTCGAGCTCGCGAGAAGCGCGCGGCCTTCCATCATCACGCTCGACCTTCTGCTCGGTGACGTGAGCGGGATGGCGACGCTCCTTGCTCTAAAGCGAGATCCTGAGCTCCGCGACGTTCCCGTGTTCGTGATCAGCATCGTCGCAAATGACCTTTCTTCGGAGCTCGGCGGGGCCGCCGAAATTCTCCAGAAGCCGTTGGATCGGGAAGTCTTGGCGGAGGCGTTGAACCGTCACGTCGGATTCCCGGTCCCGGCTTAGGGCGCGGCGCGCCGAGTCTCCTGATGGATAGAGGATGTGAACTATGGCACAGGTCATCGAACGGCTCATGATGGATCACGATCTGGGGCTCGTGCTGTTGGCCGGCGCGATCTGTGTCGTGGGTGCGATCGCCACCATGAATCTGTCGGTGCGGGTCAGGGGCGGGCGTCGAAAGGCGCTCCGGCTCGTATTCGTGGCCTTCTGCGCGGGTGCGACGGTGTGGTCCACCCACTTCGTGGCCATGCTGGCGTATCTGACGAACGTGCCGATGACCTACGAGTTGGGGCTTACAACCCTCTCGTTCGTGGCGGGCACCGTACTGATCGGAATCGGTTTCGGCGTAGCGATTCACGGGCAGGGGGGGCGGAGCGCGGGTCTATTGGGCGGCGCGATACTCGGTGCCGGCGTGGTCGTTCTGCACTACGTCGGGATGGCCGCGGTGCGACTTCCGGGGATCCTTTCGTATCAGCCGGCTTTGGCCGTGGTTTCCGTCGCGGTCAGCCTCGGTCTGGGCTCCCTGGCGCTCGGGGGCATGTTTGGACGGCACCCGGGAGGCGCGAAGTCCGTCGGCATCCTCCTCATGGTTGGGATGATCCTTTCACTTCATTTCACCGCCATGGGCGCGGCTAATGTCGTTCACGGAGTCGCCCTCGGTGGCGCGACGAACGGGATTTCCCGAGCCGGACTGGCCATCGCCGTCGCCGTCGTATCGCTGCTGATCCTTGCTTTCGGGCTTGCCGGGGCGATCCTCGACAAGAAGTTCTCGCATCGGCGCGCAACCGAAGCCGATCGCTTCCGGACCCTCGCGGACGGCGCCTTCGAGGGGTTGGTGGTCCACCGAGCGGGAACCATCCTGGACGCGAACGCAGCCGCACGACACCTGTTCGGTCCGAGCGACACGCTCGCGGGAGCATCCGTTCGCGGGTGGTTCGAGGAGACCGACCAGGCCGGGGCGGACCGATTCCTCGCGGGCGCGGGGGACGAGACCCTGGAGGTTGAGCTTCGCGGGTCCGAAGGGACCTCGTTTCCGGCGGAAGTCTCGCGGCGGCGCATTCTCGCGAGCGACGGTGCGGAAGCCGAATTGCTCGCGATTCGTGACCTCACCTCCCGTAAGGAATCCGAGGCCCGCATCGTTCACCTTGCCCTCCACGATCCCCTGACGGACCTGCCCAATCGCCGCTTTTTCCTCGAGATGGCGGAAAAGGCGATCTCCGAGGTTTACCGCACCGGAGACCGCGTTGCCTTCCTGACGGTTGGAATGGATAACTTCAAAGCCATAAATGACATCCATGGTCACAGTGCCGGCGATGCCCTTCTTCGCGCGACGGGGGAGCGCATCCGAGCCACCCTGCGTGACGGGGACTTCTGCGCGCGAATGGGTGGGGACGAGTTCGCGATCCTGCAGACGCGTGTGACCAGCGTGACCGAGACGCTCGCGCTGGCGGGCCGGCTCCTGGACGCGTTGCGAGATCCTGTACGCCTCCCGGGTGGGGATGTCGCGGCGAGCGGGTCCATCGGCGCCGCGTTTTTCCCCGAGGATGGCCACCGGATGGACGGGCTATTGCGAAATGCCCTCACGGCGATGCACCGGGCCAAAGCGGACGGGAAGGCGACGCTCCGCTTCTTCGAGGCCGACATGGATGCGGCGCTGGTGGGGCGTCGGATTCTGGAGAGCGGGCTGGGTCGGGCCCTTTCGGAGGGCAGGTTTTTCCTCGAATACCAGCCTATCGTCGAGAGCCGGGGGCGGAAGGCCGTGGCTTTCGAGGCACTGGTGCGTTGGAGGGATCCGGAGTTGGGACTCGTCACCCCGGCCGAGTTCGTGCCGATCGCGGAAGAGACGGGGCTCATCGTTCCGATCGGGGAATTCGTGGTGAGGGAAGCCATCAGGGCCGCGGCGTCCTGGCCCGAATCGCTACGCGTGGCGATCAACCTCTCGGCGGTTCAATTCAGGCAGCGGGGGCTCGTGGCGGTCGTTCGCCAGGCGCTGGAAGAGTACGGTGTTCCGGGCCACCGGGTCGAGCTCGAGGTCACTGAGACGCTTCTCGTGGAGAATCGTCAAGCGGCCGTGCGCACGCTCCGGGAGCTGAAAGGACTTGGGATGCGAATCTCCATGGACGATTTTGGAACGGGGTATTCCTCGCTCAGCTACCTCCAGTCATTTCCCTTCGACAAGATCAAGATCGATCAGTCTTTTGTGGCCGACCTCGCGCAGAATGACCAGAACGCCGCGATCGTGCGGGCCATCCTGGCACTCGGCAAGAGCCTCCGGATGAAGGTCGTGGCCGAAGGTGTGGAGACGATGCAACAGGCGGACCTCCTCGAGGACTTCGGATGCGACGAGCTGCAGGGCTTCTTGCTCGCCAGGCCGATGGCCGCTTCGGAGATCGCGTCATACCTCGCGCGGCAGGAACCTGCACGACCGACGCTTGTCGCCGTCTCGGCCGCGTGAGGGACTCTACGATGCCAAATGTGAGATCTGGACAAGCCCCCGCGATGCCCGGCAAAGAAGGCGGAAAGGCTGCCGTTCCGCAGGCCGCGTCGGCCGTCGAATCCCGGCGGCGCGCCGAAGCGAATCTCTCGATGGATGGGGACCGGTTTCGCCAACTCGCCGAAAACATTCGCGAAGTCTTCTTCATCCACAGCGCGGAAACCGGGGCGATGGAGTACATCAGTCCCGCGTACGACGAGGTTTGGGGGAGGCCGGGAAGCGGGCTGTATGAACGGCCTTCGGCCTGGCTGGACTCGGTGCATGACGAGGACCGCGAGCGCGTGGCTGGAATTCTTGCGAATAGCATAGACGGACTCCCGACGGAGATGG
The DNA here is from genome assembly GCA_040882465.1 of Gemmatimonadota bacterium. Lineage (NCBI taxonomy): Bacteria > Pseudomonadati > Gemmatimonadota > Gemmatimonadota bacterium. The sequence continues at coordinate 93,641 of JBBEBG010000027.1, read as the reverse complement.
AATACCGCATCGTGAGGCCCGACGGGAGCATTCGATGGATTCACGCCCGCAGCTTCCCGGTTCGAGACGACGCGGGCCGGTGCGTCCGCGTCGTGGGGATCGCGGATGATGTCACGGCCTGGGTCGAGAAGGAGCGTGCGCTTCGGGAGGCCACCGCCCAGTTGGATCGCGCCCTGCGCGCATCGAGGGAACATGCCAGGGAACAGGAGGCGCTTGCGGAGTTCCTGGATCTTCTCCAGGCCTGCCAGACCATGGATGAGGTCTATGGAGTCGTGGCGGGCTCGATGCCGACCCTGCTCGGCGCGGAAAAAGGGGCCCTCGGCCTCACTCAGCCCTCGCGTAATCTGGTGGAGATCGTTTCCGAGTGGGGTGGAGAGCTCGCCACGAGAAGGACTTTCGAGCCCCATGACTGCTGGGGACTACGGCGCGGCAAGGCCAACTGTATCAAGGATCTCCGTTCGCCGACGCGTTGCCCCCACGTCGCGAGCGATCCGCCCTATGGGTACCTCTGCATTCCTCTGGCGGCGCAGGGCGAAACGATCGGGATCCTATACGTGGAGAGTCCGCCCGTCCCGCAGGGAGTCGAGCCGGACGAGCATGGCAAAGCCCTGTGCAGGAAAGCCACCGCCCTCGGTGAGCGCATGTCGCTCGCGCTGGCCAATGTTCGGCTTCGGGAGGCGCTTCGAGCGCAGTCCATTCGCGACCCGTTGACGGGCCTCTTCAATCGGCGGTATCTGGAGGAATCCCTGGACAGAGAGATTCGGCGCGCCATCCGTCACAACGATCAGTTGGCGGTCCTGATGATCGACATCGATCGCTTCAAAGGGTTCAACGACACCTTTGGGCACGAAGGCGGCGACGCCGCGCTCCGCGCGTTTGGGACCTTTCTCGCGGAGCACACTCGCGGCCAGGACGTGGCTTGCCGGTACGGGGGCGAGGAGTTCGCGATCGTTCTCTGCGGTGCGGACTCGGCTGCGGTAGCCACGCGAGCGGAACTAATGATCCGCGACCTCAAGCAATTGGATCTGCGGCACGCGGGACGGACCCTGGGACCCATCACGGTATCCATCGGGGGAGCGGTGTACCCCGGCTATGAGTCCGGGGCGGATCTGTTGCGCGCCGCCGATGAGGCGCTTTACCGCGCGAAGGTGCAAGGGCGTGACCGGTTCGTCATGGCCTGATCGCCTCGCGACTTCGACCTACATCGGCCCACTAGAACCTCCGCCCCAACCGCACCGTGAGGGTGCTCCCCTCCGCGCCTTCTCCGAAGGGTTTCGCCCAGTAGACGCCGAGGTCTCCGAGCAGGAGGCCGACTCCGGCGTCATAGAGCGTAGGCGAATCCGTCCGCGCGAAGCCGCCCCAGTCGCCCTCGGCCCACGCCTTTCCTGCGTCGAAGAAGACGACCCAATAGGGATCCGGATCGAAGCTTCCCCGACCCGACTCGCGACGGGAGCGGCCGCCCCATCCCAGAAATTCCCCAATGCTCCCGCGGTACTCGGCCTGGAAAAGCGCCACTCGGTCGCACCCATAGAAGGGGACCATCGCCTGCGCCACTTCCTCCCTTTCGAGGGTCAGGAAGCCGTTTCGCGCACCGCAATCGGCGGCGAAGAGCGCGTGTCCGGGTAACGTACCCGCACCGCCGAGGGTCACCTGGTGCTGCGGAGGGAGGATCTCTCCCGACGGTGAACCGCCGAGGACGCCGCGCAGGTTCAGCCGGCTTCCGCGACCCACCGAGTTGTAACGGCGAATGTCCAGGAAGGCGCTGGAAAAGCTTCGGCCGATCTCCGGCGCCACGACGGTCAGGGGCTCGCCCTGGGGATCGAGCGGGGGAAGGGTGCCGGATGGGACCGAGAAGTCCCCGCCCACGCCTTCTTCCCAGGTCGCGCGGATGAGCCAACCGCTTCTCGGCTCCTCGAAGTTGTCGCGCGTATCCACCTCGAGCTCGCCGAACACGCTCTGGATCGTCCCCTCGGCGACGACTGGCTGGTCGCGCCAGGGATGTCCCCGGCTGACCATGCTCCAGGGATCCTGCGGAGCGACGGAACCGGTCCTCTCCTCGCGATACCCGACGCGGAAATCCACGGGAATCTTCCGAGGCGTGACGCGCAGGTACCCATGCACGCCGCGTGCCTCGAGGTAGTCGCGCTGGTCGCTGGTGAAGAGGAAGGCGGAGAGGGAGTTTTCGCTGTCGGTGAGTCCCCAGGCCTCGATCGGCGAGATGTGCGAATAGAGGCCGCCCCCGATCCTGAGTTCTCTCCGGCCGCCGAAAAACTGTTCGGCTTCCACTTTGTATCCGAGGCGGTCGTGCTGAAAGGGCGCCCGCCCTTCGGTGCGCCAGATCAGGTCGGCGCCGACGCGGAAGGGATCGCGTCCGCCCGCGGTGAAAGACGGTCCGAGTGCCACCGGCAGGCCTTCGAGCCGATTGTAGTTGCCGAACTCAACCTCGAACCCGGTGTGTCCGTCCCGGTCGAACCTCGCACCGACGCCATTCGGGATTCCCGACGGGTCGGTCGTCGTCCGTTCGCTCAGGAAACGCGGTCCGGCCGCCTGAAATGCCATGATCGCGCCACCGATGCGCGCCAATTCGTCCCCACGCACCTCGCCTCCCACGACGGTCAGGTTCCCCGCGACCTCGGCATTCGGCCCGAGATCCACATCCCCATCCACCACGATCACCTCGCCTTCGACCCTCCCGTCGAGGCGCAGGGAACCCATGACCACGACATCCCCCACGATCGCGCTGTCCACCGGCACCGCGGCGCCTTCGGAGAAGCGCACGGTCGCTGCGTCGTTTACGATCCTGATGAGCCGGTCCGCCAGGTCTCGCGGGACCCCGGAGCGTTCGATCTCCCATTCCTGCGCGTCGAGGGGGAGGGAGACGAAAAAAAAGGCCAGAATACCGAGGAGGGTCCTCCGCATCGGTCCTCCGCAGGGCGGATTGGGGAATGGCCGGGGGGAAGGCGCGTTGGATGCGTTTCCCCGTAACTCTCGTCACTACGAAGGTGCGGAGGGCCAGGTTTCAGGGGAGGACGGAAGGCCTCAGTCCTCGACCATATAGGCCACGGCCCAGGCCCCCAGCCCCACATGGTTGGCAATCACGGGGCTCGCCGCAGCGGTGAGGATCTCCACGTCGCCCCAGCGGCCTCGGAGCTCGGCAGAGACCTCCTCGATGATCTCGGGGCGCCCCACATGCGCCACCCCGAAACGCACCTTCTGGACGCGTGGCGGGATCTCGCGCTCGAGGATCTTCATCAGGCCGGGGAGGACGCGATCCCGGCCAAACGCCTGCCCCGCGCGTTCTACCTTCGCCTTCCGGTTCAATCGGAGGATGGGCTTGAGGTCGAGGCGGTTCCCCACCCAGGCGACACCGGGGTTCACTCTTCCGGAAGCGAGGAGCCGGTCGAAGCCATCCACGGTGAGATAGACTCCGGACCGGTCGCGCACCCGCTCCAGCTCTGCGACGATGGCGTCGGGCCGGATGCCCCTCTCGGCGAGCTCGGCCGCCTTGAGGACGAGGAGGCCTTCGAGGAGGGTCACCCCCTGGGAATCCATGAGATGGACCCGTGCCTCCGGGAAGAGCTTCGTGGCGGCTTCGGCCGAGCCGTAGGTCCCCGAAAGCCCCGATCCCAGGGTTACGACCACGAGCTCTTCCGCGTCTTCCGCCGCCTCTCGAAATCCTTCGACGAAGGCGCCGGGGGAGGGCTGGGAAGTCGTGAAGCGCACGTCCGCCTGGGCGAGGCGTTGGTGGAAGGCGGCGGCGGAGAGCTCGACTCGGTCCAGGTACGTCCGATCCGCCGCTACGATCCCAAGCGGGACAAGGCGGATCCCGTGTGCATTCAAGATCTCGTCCGAAAGATCGCAGGCGCTGTCCGTCACGACTCCCACGGGGCGCCTCGCGAGGCCGTGGCGACGCGCGCCCGCGCGCTCGACAGCGTGATGCTGCGCCCGCATGTCCTCGGCCTTGTGCGTCACGAGCTCCCCGAGCTTGCGGAGCTCGGCGAAGACACCCTCGGGCTCGTTGGTGTGAATGTGGACTTTGAGTGCCTCGCCGGTCCGCACCACCAAGAGCGAATCCCCCATTTCGCGCAGAACCCCGCGCACCACGACTTCCGGCGGAAGCCATGGGCCCTGGACGAGCGCCTCCGTGCAGAAACGGAACCGCTCCTCCGCTCGTGGGAAGTCCATCTCAGCGACCGCCAGGAGGCCCAGCTCGTCCTCGGCCGGGGCCGGTTCCACGAAGCGGCTTCCGTCGAGGAAGCCGAGCGTCCCCTCGAGGAGGAGGACGAAGCCTTTCGCTCCGGCATCCACCACCCCCGCCCGACGAAGCACGGGGAGGAGGTCGGGGGTGCGGGCGAGTGAGGCTCGCGCCTCGCTCAAGATCTCGTCGAGGAAGACGGCGATGTCCCGCTCCTCGGAACGGGCCCCCGCGCGGGCCGTATCCCGGATCACCGTCACGATGGTCCCTTCGGTCGGTGCCTCCATCGCGCCTTCGACTCGCTCCGCGCCGGCCAGAATCGCCTCGGCGAGATCGCGCGCTCCGGCCCGTCCGCTCCCTTGGAGGCGATCCGCGAAGCCGAGGAAGAATTGCGAGAGCATCATTCCCGAGTTTCCCCGGGCACCCAGCACGGCGGCCGTGGCGACTTCCCGGGAGACCTCCGAGATGGGCCCGTCCCGATTCCGGCGGAGGCGCTCGGTGATCGCATGCACCGTGAGGGCGAGGTTGCTTCCGGTGTCCCCGTCGGGAACGGGAAAGACGTTGATGCGGTTGAGCTCGGAGCGTCTGCTCCGAAGGTGATCCCCCGCCGCGAGGAGGGTGCGGCGTAGCCGCGGCCCGTCCAGATAGGCGATCTTCATGGGAGACAGGATATCCGGGAGGATCCGCGGGTCGCAACGATCGAGGGGGCCCCCATGCTCAGACTCGTCACCGAGGGAGCCATTCTGGTCTTACTGCACGCCACGCTCTGGTTCGGCGTCTCGGTGCGGCTCGGGCGGAACGACGTCGCCGACGTGGCATGGGGGCTGGGCTTCGTTCTCCTCTCGTATTACCTGGTCTTCAGCGGGGCGACGGACCTTCGGAACCTTCTCCTTTCGGCCCTCGTCACGATCTGGGGACTGCGCCTCTCGATACACATCGCGCTCCGGAACCGAGAGAAGGGCGAGGACTTCCGGTATCGGAAGTGGCGGGAGGAGTGGGGCGAGAGGGTACTCGTCATCTCCTATCTGCGCGTCTTCCTCCTCCAGGGAGTCTTTCTCCTGATCGTTGCGACGCCCCTTTTCGTGTCGGCCGCCGAAGTGGGCCCGCAGATGGGTGGATGGGCCGCTTTCGGGACCCTCGTCTGGGCAGTGGGATTCTTATTCGAGGCGGTCGGCGACGAGCAGCTCCGGCGGTTCAAGGCGAAACCGGAGAACCGCGGCCGCATCATGACCGGGGGACTCTGGCGCTTCACCCGCCATCCCAACTATTTCGGAGAAGCCCTTCTCTGGTGGGGAATCTTCCTCATTGTGTTGCCGGTGCCGAACGGGTGGTGGGGAGCCGTCGGGCCTCTGGTGTTGACCCTCCTCCTCCTCCGGGTTTCGGGTGTCCCCATGCTCGAGAAGAAGTACGAGGGGAATCCGGAGTTCGAGGCCTACGGGAAGCGGACGAGCGCCTTCATTCCGATGCCCCCGCGCGCATGAGCTCACCTGAACTCCAAGGGATAGATTGTGTTCATGGACCGTCGTGACGTCTTGAAGCTCCTGGGGTTATCCGCCGTTGCGCCGATGGCGGGCCGCTTCGGCCTCGTTGGGTGCAGCGAGGTCGGCCCGGGCGTACAATCGCTACAGGACGGCGTGCCGCGCACCGTGCAGCAGCTCGCCCCCGGCCTCGAGCTCGCCCTTTCGGCCGTGCCGGAGGAAGTCTCCCTTCTACCAGGTGAGGCGACATCCGTCTGGCGCTTCCGCGGAGAGGTCGTGCGTGGCCGTCTGGATGCTCTCCGGGCCGCCGGGGAGTCGTACCTTGGGCCGACTCTCCGCCTTCGACGCGGCGAGCGTGTGCGCATCCGTTTCGCGAATGGCCTCCCCGAACCGTCGGTCATTCACTGGCACGGCCTCGATGTGCCGGAGTCGGCGGACGGGCACCCTCGGTTCGCGTTTCCGACGGGCGTGGAGTACGTCTACGACTTCACGGTCGCGAATCGCTCCGGGACGTACTGGTACCATCCGCATCCGGACATGCGGACGGGGCCTCAAGTGCATCGCGGGCTCGCGGGCCTTCTCCTGGTCGACGACGAGGAAGAGGCCGCACTCGGCCTGCCGGCGGCGGAGTCGGAACTCGTTTGTGTCATCCAGGACCGGAGCTTCGACGAGGCCAACCAGTTCGCCTATCCCGAGTCTGCCGGGATGGGGGGAGGTCCGGCCGGGCGCGGCGGAATGGGGAGGGGGCGGGGCATGGGCGGGATGGGGCCGATGGGGATGGCCGGGATGACCGAGCTCATGAACGGCGTGCTCGGCGACCGCGTCCTCGTGAATGGAGTCCCGAACTTCACCGCCCCCGTCGAAGCGGGGTGGGTGCGCCTGCGCCTCCTCAACGGATCGAACGCGCGGACCTACAAGCTGGGCTGGAGCGACGGCCGCCCGATGACGGTGATCGGCGGCGACGGCGGGCTCCTGGAACGCGCCGTGTCCCGGGACTTCCTGACCCTCGCGCCCGGGCAGCGTGCCGACCTTGTCCAGGACCTCTCGGATCTCTCCGAGGGGGCGCGGATCCGGCTTCGGAGTCTCGCCTATCCGCCCGAAGACGCTGGAAATGTCGGGATGATGATGGGGGCGACGATGGGAATGTCCGCGGGTCCGGCGCACGGGGCGGCATTGGACGTGTTGACGATCGACGTCCGCGGACGAAACACGAGGCCGCTTCGGCTCCCCGAGCGTCTGTCGGAACCGGGGCCTGGGTGGGACGCGGCTCCGAGCGCGCCCGTTCGGCGGGTGGCCCTGGCCATGGGACAGATGCAATGGACCCTCGGAGGCCGCACCTTCGAACTGGAGGGTGTTTCGCCGGAAGAGACGGTCGAGGCCGGCTCGACGCATGTCTGGGAGCTCGTGAATGTGCCGAACCCCATGGGGATGGCGATGGCACACCCGATCCATATCCATGGACGGCAGTTCCGGGTTCTCGGCCGGAGCGGCGGCATGCCGGATAGCGGGCTCCGTGCGGGGATCGTGGACGAGGGTTGGACCGACACCGTGCTCGTGCTCCCGGGGGAGACGGTGCGGATTCAGATCCGCTTCAGCGAACATCCGGGACTTTACCTCTATCACTGCCACATCCTCGAACACGAAGATCTCGGGATGATGCGGAATTTCCGGATTGTCTGAGCGAGTGGCGGTGACCCCCCGTTCCACCACTCCCTTTGCAGCCGCCCTCGACGCTCTCGCGGAGCGGCTGCGGGAGCGCCCCGCTGTGGTGCTTTCCGGAGCGGGGTGCAGCACGGAGTCCGGGATCCCGGACTATCGGAGTCCCGGGCGGCCTTCCCGAACCCCGATGCGTGTCCAGGAATTCATGGGAAGCGCGGAGGCTCGCGCCCGCTACTGGGCACGCGGGGCGGTCGGTTGGCAGCGCTTTTCACGGGCGCGTCCGAACGGGGCCCACAAGGCGATCGCGGGCCTCGAGCAAGTCGGTGCGGTCCGTGGAATCATCACGCAGAACGTGGACGGCCTCCACCAGGCCGCGGGGAGCCGGCGCGTCGTCGAGCTGCACGGTTCCGTCGCGAGGGTGCGATGCACGGAGTGCTGGGCCCCGGAAGGGCGGGGGGGCATGCAGGCCCGCATCCGGGACCTGAACCCCACCTTCGCCTGGGAAGAGTCGTCCGTCGCCCCCGACGGCGACGCGGAGATCCCGGAGGGCGCTTATGCCGGCTTTCGGGTTCCCGAGTGTCTGGCGTGCGGAGGAATCCTGAAACCCGACGTCGTCTTCTTCGGAGAAAACGTCCCCCGACCCGTGGTGAACGATGCGTGGAGGCTCTTCGACGAGGGGGAGGTCCTCCTCGTCGCGGGCTCTTCTCTCACGGTGTTCTCAGGGCGCCGCTTCGTCCTGCGCGCGGCCGAGCGGGGAATTCCCGTCGCGATTCTGAACGTCGGGCCGACGCGGGGAGATGACCTTGCGGAGCTCCGGGTGGAAGGCCGGCTCGGGGAGGCGCTCCCGCGCCTTCTCCGTGCGCTCGGTCCGGCGGAACGTTTGTCCGCTCAGGGCTGAGCCGCGGCGAGGTCGAGAATCGCGCCAGCGAGCGCCCGGATCCGCGCCTCGTCGCCTTCGACCGCGCCTTCGTCCACCCGCCGCGCGTCCTCCCAGAGTCCGATCGCGAGATTCGCGAGTTGCGAGCGCTTCGCCTCTCCGTCCCCCATCGCTTCGATGCGGGCCAGCTCCGCCGCGATCTCTTCGGCGCGCACTGTCGGCACTCCTTCCGCGCGAATCAGCTGGTCCAGATACGCCCGGGCGACCGGGAAGGCGGCGGGCCAGGCCAGGTGCGGCTGGTTCTGCGGATTGAACTCGTCCTGGCGCACGAGATTGGCCGCGTCCAGCTCGTTCTGCGTGAGGAACTCGCCCGGGGCCAGCCGGAGCACGTCGAGGCCGCGCGCGATTTCGCTCCCGTAGATGAATCCGTTGTACCAGTAGGTGGACCAGTATCCGCCGAGCATCAGCTCGGTCTCGCTCACGGGGCCTCTGTCGAGGTAGGCGATCTCGAAGGGACGCTCGGGGTCGGTGAAGTCGAAGACGGACACCCCCCCCTGGTACCAGGCCTGAACCTTGATGTCCCGCCCGGGCACGGGCACGAGCGAGCCGTTGTGGGCGACGCAGTTTTCGGTCTCGGTCTGCGGCGCCGGGAGCTTGTAATAGCCGGCGAAGAGGAGCTTTCGGTTCACAACGTTGAAGACTGCGTTGGCGCCCCAGGTGGGAGGATCCGTCGCCTGGCAGCGCGGGGCGCTCCCCCCGCCCCATTCGTCCGTGAAGATGACCTTCGTCCCGTCGTTGTTGAACGTCGCCGAGTGCCAGTAGGAGAAATTCGTATCGCTCACTTCGTCGACCCGGACCGGATTCAGCGGATCCGAAATGTCGAATAGGAGCCCGTTCCCGGAGCAGGCGCCGGCGGCGAGGCCGATCTCCGGATAAGCGGTGATGTCGTGGCACTGGATCGTTTCGCGGGTTACCTGCGTTCCCGGGCCGTGATCGCCGCCGGGCCAGAGACCCGCGATCGAGCCGGTCGCGGAGTCGGCGAAGACGCGCGGCTCCGCGACCAGCCGCGAGTCCTCCGGCGCGTCGAGCGGGACTTCAATGACTCCGATGCTCCAGTAAGAGGTGTTCGGTTCGTCCGGAGAAGTGATGGGGACGCATCCCGCGAGCTCTTCGCCCGAACGGGCAGTCGAGGTCCCCGAGACGTAGACGTAGAGAATGCGGTCGTTCGTCGGGTGCGGGACAAGAGTGTGTGTGTGGGACCCGCGGCAGGTCTGCACGGCCGCGACCTGGACGGGCCTTTCGACATCCCTCACGTCGAAGATCCGTACGCCACGGAATCGCGCGGGATCGATTTCGATCGGGGTCCCTTCGAGGCCGCAGTCCACCCGCCCCCGGGTCTGCTCGACGGACATGAAGAGCAGGTCGCCATAGATCGAAAGGTCTCCCTGGCCACCGGGGCAAGCGACGGAGATCCGGAGCTCCGGTGAAGCGGGGTTGGCGATGTCGTAGACGTTGAATCCGGCGTAGCTCCCCGCGAAAACGTGGGTCCCGCGGAAGGCCAGATCGGAATTCGCGAAGTCGAAGGATCCGGGGTCGAGCGAGTCGAAGAACCCCTCCGGTCGGTCTCGGTGGGAAACGAGCTCCATGTTCCAGGCCGCCGCTTCCGCGTCCATCCAGCCGGCGCGGAGCCCAATCCGTGGGTCGCCGGTCCCCGCTCGGGCCTGGTTCTGCCCTTCTCCCTCGAAGGGAAGGGCAAGGCAGGGAGCGAGGAGGAGGAGAACGGTTCCGAGCCGACCTCCCGCGCGCATCCCGGGCGATCTATCGCGCAACTCATTCATTCGTGGGTCCCCGCGGCTGTGTGACGGCGCAACTCCAGCAAGGTGCCGGTCGTGCGCATTCGACTATCCCCGCGTAGCTTTGGGAGGTTCCAACGTTACGTCACCCTCGCGGAGGTTCCGATGCGCCCCGTTCCCGAGTCGTCATCCTTCCCGCAAGTCCAGACGCGCCGCGAGGCGATTCGCACGATGGGGCTGGCCGCCGTGGGGCTCGCGGTCACTCCCGTTCCGGGCTTTCCCCTCTCCTGGTTCCGCGCGCAAGAGATGGTCGTCCCCTTCACGGATGTTCCGGACACTTTCACGGGGCGGCGCGGTGGCACGGAGACGTATCCGGGCCAGAACCTCAGCGCCCAGGACCTTCGGAACCTCGTGGAGTGGGTGACCCCGATCGAGGATTATTTCGTCGTCTCGCATTACCCCATTCCCGAAATTGCCCAGGCGTCCTATTCGCTCCAGGTCACGGGGCTGGTCGACCGCCCCCTTACCCTCACTTTCGCGCAGCTCCGCGCCCGCCCTCGGGTCGAGCGGACGACCGTCTTCGAGTGTGGCGGCAACGCGCGAGGGCTCTTCCATGGGATGGTGGGGAACGCGACCTGGACCGGAACCGAGCTCCGGCCGCTCCTTGATGAAGCCGGGCCGACGTCGCTGGCCCGTGAGGCCCACTTCTGGGGAACGGACGTCGGTACCGAGGAGATCCGTGGCAATGAGTACGAGCAGAACTTCGCCCGCTCGATGTCGCTCGAACAGATCCTCGAGACGAATCCGATCCTCGCCTACGAGATGAATGGCGAGCCGCTCCCGGTCGTGCATGGCTTCCCCGTCCGCCTCATCGTTCCCGGTTGGTACGGGGTCGCCCAGGTGAAGTGGCTGCAGCGGATCGATCTGAGCACCGACCGCCTGATGACCCGCTTCATGGCCAGGGACTACGTGACGCTGATGGGGCGCGAAGTGGACGGACAAACGGAGTGGGTCGAGACGTCGGTGACCCGCCAGCGAGTCAAGTCCGCGATCGCGCGCGTCACCCGCGCCGGCGACCAGTTCACGATCTTCGGAGTCGCTTACGGTGATGGGACGCCGCTCCGGAGCGTCGAGGTTCGCGTGGACGACGGAAGCTGGATCTCCGCCGAGCTGGACCGCCCCGGCGATCCTTTCACCTGGACCTTCTTCACCGCGCGGACGACCGGCATCGCGAACGGGGAGCACACCGTCGTCTCGCGGGCCACGGACACCCTCGGCCGCACGCAGCCCGAAAATCTCGAGCTCAAGCGGACCCGCTGGGAAAACAACGAGCTCTTCGTAAGGACGATCGCGGTATCGTAGGAGAGTGGTCGGGCCCGCCCCTCGCCGACTCGCTGAGGATCGAAGCCGGGGAGGCCATGACCTCCTGAGGAGACCGGGGGACTCCGGTCCGGAGGGCCATCTTGATCGACGGAACGGCAGAGTCTTCGCCGCTGAGCCAGAACATCCATCTCGTCGGCGACCTGCTTGGCACGGCGATCCGGGAACGTTTCGGGGACCGGATCTTGGGGCTCGTCGAAGAGCTCCGGCTCCTTTGCAGGGATGGCGAGGCCGCGGACAGCGTCGGGAGGGAGATTCAGGATTCTCCTGCGCGGGGAAGCCCGGCGCATCCGCCGGAACGTGCGGCGATGCGCCTCGCTTCTCTCGAGTTGGCGGATCTCGTGCGACTTCTTCGGGCTTTCACGTCGTTCTTTCACCTCGTCAATCAAGTCGAAAAGCAGGAGATCATTCGGATCAATCGGTCGCGTTCCCGCGCCGCCGGGGGCGAGGCGGCGCGTCCTGAATCCATCGCCGAGGTGGTTCGAGACCTGGCCGTTGGGGGGGTGCCGTTCGAAGAGTTGGTCCACCTCCTCGAACGATTGGACATTCAACCCACGCTCACCGCGCACCCCACGGAGGTCCGGCGCCGAACGATCCTCGACAAACAGCGGCGCATCGCGGAGCTCCTCGGACGCCTCCGTCACGCGGACGTCACCCCCGATGAGGTAGGGGCCCTCAAAGACGACATCTACAACGAAATCCTGATCCTGCTGGCCACGGACGAGATCCGGGCCGAGAAGCCCGAAGTCCGAGATGAAGTCTTACAAGGGCTGCATTTCCTCACCGGCGTGATCTGGGACACCGTCCCGCGAATCCACGCCGATCTCCGGCGCGCCGTCGGGCGCCACTACGGGCAGGCTTTCCTCCCCGACTTGCCGGCACTGCTGCGTTATCGGTCGTGGATGGGTGGAGACCGGGACGGCAACCCGTTGGTGACCGCTGAGGTGACCCGATGGACCCTGGCCGCGCACCGGCGGGCTGCGCTGGAAAGGCACGTCCTAGAGATCGAGGCCCTGGCCGAGGAGCTCAGCCTTTCCGCGGACCAGGTCAGAGTCCCGGGCCAGTTCGCCGAATCCTTGGCCCGGGATGAAGAGACTGTGCCTCTCCCGGCTCACCTGGGTCGGCGATACCGGAGCGAGCCGTTCCGTCGAAAGGCGCTTCACGTCCTGGCGCGGCTCCGGATCCTTATCGAGGAGATGGATGGTTCGCCGCCGGCCACCGAGGTCTCGCGGTACGCCGCACGCGACTTCGTGGCGGATCTGGAGCTCACGCGCGCGGCACTCGTGTCGGTGGGGTTCGAGGCCGTGGCCCACAACGGGCGAATCGCGCGGGTCCTGATCCTCGCCCGTGCGTTCGGATTCCACCTCGCCGCCCTGGACGTGCGGCAGCACAGCGATGCCCACGAGCGTGCGGTAACGGCACTTCTCGCGCAGTGCGGGATTGAATCGGACTACTCCCGGCTGGAGGAAGATGCCCGAGTCGCGGTCCTGGAGCGACTGCTGGGGACGCCCGGGCGCCTCCTGGGCCCGCAGGCAAGACCGTGCGAGGAGGCGTCGGATTTGATAGCAACACTGGAGGTCGTCCGAGACGCGGCCCTCGGCGAGCCGGAATCCGTCGGTGGGTGGATCGTCAGCATGACTCACGCCGTGAGTGATCTTCTCGAACCGATGCTTCTCGCGAGGGAAGCTGGGCTCTGGTCTTTCGAGGACGGCCGGGTGCGCTCGAAGCTCGATTTCGTTCCTCTGTTCGAGACGATCCAGGACCTGGAGTCCGCACCAGAACGCATGGAGGAACTCTTCACGAGCCCCCTCTTCCGAGAACAGCTCCGGGCCCGCAACGGACTCCAGGAAGTGATGCTCGGGTATTCGGACAGCAACAAGGACGGCGGATACTGGATGGCGAACGATGCCCTTCACCGCGCACAGGACGCCCTCGGACGCGTAAGCGGGAAACACGGCGTAAACCTCCGGCTCTTCCACGGACGCGGCGGAACCGTGGGTCGGGGAGGTGGGAGGGCGAACCGCGCGATTTTCGCCATGCCTCCATCCGTGCATAACGGGCGGATACGATTCACCGAGCAGGGCGAGGTCATCTCCTTTCGGTACTCACTTCCCGACATCGCTCACCGCCACACCGAGCAGATCGTCAGCGCGATGGTCCGAACGATTGCGCCTGGACGAGTCACGGCGGAACCCTCCGAGAGCGGTCCGCGCCTTCTTGGGGAAATCGCGCGGCGCTCAATGAAGGCATACCGGGAGCTGATCGAGGATCCGGATTTCTGGGACTGGTACACCAGCGTGACGCCCATTGAGCACATCAGCCTCCTCCCGATCGCCTCCCGGCCCGTTTCGCGAGGGACGTCCTCGCGCGTCGCGTTCGAGGGTCTGCGCGCCATTCCCTGGGTCTTCGCCTGGACGCAGGTCCGCTACGGCGTTCCAGGGTGGTATGGCACGGGTGCGGCCCTCAGTGGGTTGCTCGAGGAGGATCCCACGGCGGTCGACGAGTTGCGGCGGCTGTACGAGGAGTGGCCTTACCTCCGAGCCGTTCTGGACAATACGGAGCTCGAGATGGTGCGATCCCGGCTGTCCGTGGCGGAGAAGTACGACCGACTCGCGCGCGCGCCCGCGCGCCCGCAGGCCGAGCTTCCGGGCACACGCGGGCGGATTGGAACGGCGAAGAGGGAGGTGCGACAGACGGCGGCCTCGAGCTTTCACCTTCGCATCATGGCGGATTTCGACCGAAGTCGAGCCGCCATTCTCCGAATCACCGGTCGCAGCGCACTGCTCGATTCGGATCCGGTAATCCGGCGGTCGATCCAGCTTCGAAACCCCTATACGGACGTGCTGAACCTCATTCAGGTCGAGCTTCTCGAGAGATGGCGCTCGCGGAACGACGATCCTGACCTCGAGGAGTCGCTTGGCCGGGCGCTCTTCCTCAGCATCAATGGAATCGCAGCGGCCATGCAGAGCACGGGTTAGGGTCGAAGTTCGGACTGTGGCGGCGCGGATTAAGGACAACGATGTCAGAATCGAGTGGGGGCGGAAGAGAGCTGCGAGGTATGGGTTTCCCGTCCTTCGTGGACTCCCAGGGGATTCCGGTTCCGAGCGGAGGGATTCTGCGAGACAGCGGGGGGGCGGGGCTGATCGGGTTCATCAGCAGTTCGCTCGTGTACATGCTCATTAACCTGACTCTGGATCGCTCCGTCTTCTTTACGGCGACCGTTCTGGGCGACGACCTCGTCGGTTCCCGCATCTCGCAAGCCTTTCCACTGGGCGCCCCGCTCGCATATTACGCCTTTCATCTCGTCGTTATGCTGGGCATCGGGTCGCTCATGGCGTGGGCGGTCCATGCCCGCGCCCGACTGCGCCTCTGGGCCCTCGCCTTCGTGGGAGCGATTCCCGCTTTGGTCGTGAGCGAGGGCCTACTTCTCATCCTCGCGCATCCCGTGTCGTCGATTCATCCCTGGTGGTCCGTGGTCACGGCGAATCTCGTCGCCGGGCTCGCCATGGCGAGCCACCTGCTCTACCGTCTCCTTCTCCAAGATCTTGCCGAGTTCGCCCAGCGAATGTCATAGCGGCATGCCCGGGTCGGACTGGCCGGCGTGCGAAGGTGCATCCTGCACCGCCTGCGCGAGAACTCTCGCAAGCACGAACAGGAGGAGGACGACGCCCGCGCCGACGCCCGCGCGGGCCGCCCTGGGTCCGTGACTCAGCAGCGCGAAGTGCCACCACGTTTCCCCCGAAAAGCCAAGTCGCTCCTGGAGTTGTAGCCCCACGAAGAAATTCAAGAAAATGACCGCTCCCAGAGCGAAGGCCCAACCCGCATCCATGGGCTCCCGGAGGAGAGAAGCTTCACGGGGAAACGCTTTTCCTGCGGCCAATAGCACCAGCAAGGCCAAGCACAAAAGGGTTGCGGTGAAGAGGTCGAACGACCGCAAGAGCGCGAGGACGATTCCCGCTCCGAAGAGGGAGCGAACCATTATATACGCGCGGTGGATTCTGCGCTGGAGCCCCCAGGCCAGGATGAGCAAACCCGCACCTGCGACGCTACCCAGGAAATGCGATAACTCGAGCACGGAAAGAGGCAGAAGGCCCGATATCCACGCGAGGCGCACCTCGTCGACGGGGATCGCGCCTCCGGTTAGGAGGACCATCCCGGCCACCAAGGTGACCCCCGCCACAATGGTATGGGCCACCGTCGAAGCGCGTGCCAAGAGATCTCCCCGGGGAAGGTCGCTCGTGCGTGATTCCAGGATTCCCCGAGCCGCCAAGAGGGCGCCCGCCATGACCAATGGAATGAGATAGTAGATCACCCGGTAGGCGAAGAGGGCGGCCAGCACGGGTGGGGCGGTCTCGCCCTCGGGAATCGCCAGGAGAACCACCGCCTCGAACACACCGATTCCACCCGGTACCGGAACGCTTAGGGTGACGGTCTGCGCGAGAAAAAAGGCCGAAAGAAGTCCAAGGTAGGAGACCGGGGCCACGCCCCGAATCAACACGTAAAGCGCCGCCGAAGAGAGGAGCCAGTCCGTGAGCGAGACCGCAAACTGCCGTCGCACGACCGCTCCGGACGGCAGCGGAATGGTCCAGCGGAGCATGCGAATCGGCCCCCGAGCCAGATGGGTCATCAAGAAATACGTCGTGGGGGCGAGGAGAATCGCGGCTCCCGCAAGGGTGCTCGGCCAGCGGTTCCGAATCAGCAGGACCAGGCCGGCCAACGTACTGATCCCGGTAAGCCAGGTCACCATGTTGAATACCGCCATTCCCGCCGCCTCTGCCCCGGTCACTCCGAGGGGGCGAAACAGTCGGTATCTCAATCCGCCCGCGGTGACCACCGAGGCGGGGGCGGAGTTGCTGACCGCGATGCTCACGAAAGAGGGAATTGCCGTGCGGCGGAGCGGAATATCATGGCTGGTGCGCAGGAGGGCCACGCGGTCGTACCCGACCAGCGCGAGGTATCCCGCCAAGGTCAGGAGAAGGGACAAGGCCATCGCACCGATGGGAATCTCCCGGAGCGCTCCCAGGATCCGGGCATAGGGATATTCTCCCACCACACGATCCACCATCCAGATCGCGAGCCCGAACAGGGAAAGGTTCAGGATCGGAATCACCTGCAGCCGCCACCGGCTCCACCGCCCCGCCCATTTCTGGACCTTCACGCGGTAGGCTTTCGATAGAACCAGCGCTTCGCGGCTTCGGTCGCCACTGCGTATCCCAACACGAGGAGGAGGAGGGAGGCCAGCAAGGGCGTCGGCAGGGGCACGAAATCGAAATAACGTCCCACCGCGAGCACCGGGAGGACGACGCCCACGATTGCGATCCCGAGCGAAGCGCCGACGAGTCCGAGAGAGGGGCGGCTCGTCCAAAACGGTCCGTGGGTTCGAGCCACGAAGAGGATGACGAGTTCAGTCAGGAGTGAGAGCACAAACCACCCCGTGCGAAACAGCTCCGGACCCGCCCTGAAGACGAAGAGGAGCACCCCGAAAGCAAGAAAATCGAAGAAGGTGCTCACCAGCCCGAACACCACCATGAAGTGCTGGATCGGTCCAATTTCCCAGCGTCTCGGGACCTCGACCCATGTCGCATCGACTTTGTCGGAGGCCAGGGCAATGGCCGGAATATCCGAGAGGAAGTTGTTCAGCAGGATCTGTCGGGCGAGGAGGGGAAGAAAGGGAAGGAACAGAGATGCCGCCGCCATGCTCACCATATTCCCGAAGTTCGCGCTGGTGGTGATGTGCACGTATTTCAGCGTGTTCGCGAAGGTACGCCTTCCTTCCAGGATCCCTTTCCTCAGGACCTCGAGGTCACGCCGAAGAAGGACGAGGTCGGCGGATTCACGGGCGACGTCAGCAGCGCCGTCCACCGAAATCCCGACGTCTGCGGAGTGGAGGGCTGGCGCATCGTTAATTCCGTCGCCGAGGTAGCCGACGACGTGGCCGGTCCTGCGAAGGGCAAGGATGATTCGCTCCTTCTGGTTCGGATCCACCTCCGCGAAGACGGTCGCTTGCGCGGCGTTCCGCCAGAGTGCCTCATCGCGCATCTCAAGCAGCTCGGAGCCGGTGACCAGGGCGTCCGGATCCAGCCCCACCTGCCCGGCTACATGCCGCGCCACGAAGCGGTTGTCGCCCGTGATGATCTTCACTTCGACCCCCATACCACGAAGCTCGCGCAGCACATCTTCCACCCCGGCCTTCGGTCGGTCCTCGAAGAGGAGAAAACCCTCGAACGTCATCTCCACTTCCGATTCCCGCCCGTAGCGCGGTTGCCGAGGGAGGCGCCGAGTGGCCACGCCGAGGGTTCGGAGGCCCTCTGCGGACCAGGCCTCCACACGACTCTCCAGCCTACGCCGCATTTCCGGCGTGATCGGGACTTCGGTGCCCGCGCTTCGGGCTCCCACACAGACCTCGAGAAGCTCCCGGACGGCACCCTTCGCGAGGAGGCGGGCGGACGAGCCCTCCGTCACCACGACGGTCATCCGTCTTCGCACGAAGTCATAAGGGACCTCGTCCACCTTGGATGGAAGCGCCGACGCGCCGCCCGAGGCCATGACGGCTTCATCGAGCGGGTTCTGCATCCCGGTCTGCAGGTGGGCGTTCGCGAGTGCGATTCGATGCACCTCGGGGGAGCTCTCGCCCTCCGGGTCCACCGCGCCCGTGAGCCGTAAGGTGCCCTCGGTGAGGGTTCCCGTCTTGTCAGCACAGAGGACGTTCATGCTCCCGAAGTTTTCGATCGCGTTCAGCCGCCGGACGATGACCCCGTCAGCGGCCATGGCGCGCGCGCCGCGGGCGAGGTTCACGGAGATGATTCCCGGGAGGAGCTCGGGAGAGATGCCGACGGCGAGGGCCACGGAAAAGAGGAGCGCATCCACGGCCGGGCGTTCCAGCAGGAGATTCCCCGCGAACACGATCACCACGAGGACCACGATCACACGCGTCAGCAGGTAACCGAAGCGTCGAATGCCCAATTCGAACTCCGTCCGCTCCGGGCGGAGGGCAAGACGATCCGCGATCGCTCCGTAAGCTGTGTCTCTTGCCGTGGCTGTGACGACCGCTCGCCCAGTACCGCTTCGGACCGACGTGCCCATGAACACCATGTTCGTGCGTTCGCGAGGGGCGGCGGAGGCCTTCATCTCACCGGGCTCCTTCACGACCGGAAACGACTCCCCGGTCAGGACGGCCTGATTGAGGTATAGGTCCCGGGCTTCGACCAACACGCCGTCCGCCGGAACGAGCACACCGGCCGAGAGGAGGACGATGTCGCCCGTGACGATGTCTTCCGCCGGAATCTCCTCCGTACTCCCCTCCCGAAGCACCCGAGCGCGGAGGACGACCCGAGAGCGCAGGGCCTCGACCGCGTTCCCCGCTCTGAACTCTTGGACCGCGGTGAGGAGGGCGCTTCCCAGAAGGACCAGGAGAATGATTGTTGCGTTCGTGGGTTCGCCGGCGCCAGCCGCTATGCCCGCCGCAACCACGAGAATGAGAACGAGGGGATTGGAGAACTGTCGGAGGAAGATTCGTACAACGCCATCCCTCTTGGAGGGCTTCAGGGCGTTGGGGCCGTGGAGTGCCAGCCTCGTGAGAGCCTCCTCCGCCGACAGGCCCTCCGCGGCAGTGCCGAGGTCCGCGTAAAGGTCCTGAAGCGACCGCGCCCACGGGGTTGGCGGCACGTGCTTGAAGCTCAGTGCGTCATCATCCAGACGAGGATGTTGATACCGACCGCATAAGCGTCGGGAGAAAAGAACTGGAAGAAGTTGGGGTCCTCGGCCTCGCGTTCCCACCCGTCCGCAATGTCGGTGTTGTGGGTCATGAGGACGAGGATGCGCCCGGTGTCGTCCATGATCGCACGAATGTGCGGGGTCGCGCTCTCCGCGCCCCGCTCCGAGGTCCCGCCCCCGCTGTTCCTCCAGTGCCGGATGGACGGGATCTGCGGAAGCTTCGGGACGATATAGACGATCTCGAAGAGGGGGTGGTTCAGCGGAAGGTCCACGATCCGATATTCGGGAAGAACCCGCCCGATCTCCCGGGCCCAGTGGTTCCAGGCCGCCTCACCCCAGAAGTCGTCCACCCAGAAGAAGCCGCCCTTCAGAAGGTAGTCGCGGAGGGCGCTCGACTCGGCATCGTCGAGGCCCATCGTCCCCGCGTCGGAGGTGAAGAGAAAGGGGCACTGGTAGAGATCGGGGTCGGTGGCGGTCACGACCGCGAACCCGGGTTCGCCATGAGTCCAGCGGCTCGGCGTGATCGGGGTGAGCTCGGCGAGTCGGGTCGAGAGATTCCGCTCCGCGTCCGGGAAGTCGGTGTCCCGCCCGGTTCCACTCGGCTCGCTGCGCACCGAATAATACGCGAGCCGGCAGAAGGTGAACCCGCCCGGCTGGTCGGGAAGACCGTCCCCCAGACGCACGTTCGTTGCCCCGAAGCGGAAGAATTGGGCCGAGGCGGCCTCGGGGAGAGCGAGAGCCGTCAACGCTGGCGCAGCGGCGAAGAGGATCGGGAAAAGAAGCCACCTGCGTGGGCCCATGCGGAAGAGGGTACGGCGAGGGACCCGATGGAGCAACCGGGCTGGAGGTCTCGGAGGCCCAGAGGTTCCGGCCAGCGAGGTGGCGCCCATCCTGCGGCGCGGAAGTGGCCCTCGGCGCTCTAACCCGCGCTTTTCGCCCGATAGGTCGTGACCACGGTGGCCTCGAAGCGGACAACTCGACCGCCGCGAGGGACGACGTGGTCTGCCGCATGCTCCACCGAAAGAATCCGAGAGAAGGGGACGGCCATCCAACGTTCGATCAGGCGCTCCAACTGCCTTGATCCATGCGGGGGATCGGCCAGGACCAGGTCGTAGCCGCCCGGTCGCACCCCTTCGCAAAAGATCAACGCATCCCGCTTGAAAATCCGGGTCCGCCCGCGGGCTCGTAGGCTCGTGACGTTGGCCTTGAGGGAATGGGGTGCGGAAGGGTTGTTCTCGACGAAGTCGCAGCTCGCGGCTCCCCGAGAGAGCGCCTCCAACCCGAGGGCCCCGGAGCCTGCATAGAGTTCGAGGACCCGAGCCCCTGAGAGATCGGCTAAAAGAAAGTCCATCCATCGGTCCCTCACCTCCTCGGCCGTCGGACGGACGCGCCCCGATGGGGAAACCAGATCCCTTCCGGCCCACTCCCCGCCGAGGATCCTCATGGATCGAGCCCATGGCTCCGAACCACCACGGTCCCCGCGATCCTGTCGTGGATCGCCTTTGGGCCGGGTCCCCATGAATCTGGACGAAGCCGAAGCGCCCGGTCGCGAAGCCGGCCCCGAGGCAGAACCGATCAGCCGACTGAGTGCGCGGGCGGGCGGGAGGACGTACGGAGTTGCTTCGAGCGCGCCCAGGGCGACCGGGAAACGTCGAGGCGTTCGGCTGAGCAACGACGCGGAAGGGACCAGGCCGCGGCCGCACCTTTCTACCTTGGTTCGAGGAGCGAGACGAGACCCTTCAGCAAGTCCGCCGGCGTCGGGGGGCAACCCGGGATGTGGAGATCCACGGGGATCACCTGGCCAACCCCGCCGACCACGGCGTACGACGGCGCGAAGATCCCGCCGTCGAGCGCACAAGCGCCGGCACTTACGACCCACTTTGGTTCCGGAGTCGCCTCGTAGGTTCGCGCGAGCGCCTCGGCCATGTTCTTCGTCACTGGTCCGGTGACCAAGAGAACGTCGGCGTGGCGGGGAGAGGCGACAAAACGGAGTCCGAACCGCTCCAGATCGTAGAAGGCATTGTGGAGCGCGTGGATCTCGAGCTCACAGCCGTTGCACGATCCCGCGTCGACCTGGCGGATGGCCAGGCCTCGCCCGAGCCGGCGCCGCGCTACCGCGTCAAGCCGCGCGGACAGCTCAGCGAGCTCTTCCGCACTGATCGCTGGCGCAACCTCCGTGAAGGGGGGGCGAACGAGACCCTGGAACAACAGCTTCCGCATGGGCATGTCTAGACGTCGTGTCCCGAGTATGAGCAGTTGAACGACTTGTTACACAGCGGAAAGTCGGCGACGATGTTTCCCTCGACGGCCGCTTCCAGGAGCGGCCACTGGAACCAGGAAGGGTCGCGGAGGTGGCAGCGGAGGAGCTTTCCCTCCCCGTCCATCCGCACCCAGGCCAGGACGTCCCCGCGGAATCCCTCGGCGATGGCCATTCCCTCGCCGGCCCGGATCGGGAGCTCGCGGCGAATCGGACCCTCCGGCAGGTCGGCCAGCGCGGAGAGCAGTGCGAGGGACTGCTCGACCTCACGGATCCGGATCCAGACGCGCGCGTTGACATCACCCTCTTCGAGAACCGGCACCTCGAACTCCAAAACATCGAAGGGCGGATACCGAAGCGCCCGCCTTGCGTCGAAGGCGCGGCCCGAGGCACGCCCGACGAACCCGCTGGCCCCGAAAGCGCCTGCCAGCGCCGGTTTCAGGATCCCGGTGCCAACCGTGCGATCCTGGAGCGAGGCGGTACCGTCGTATAGCTCGACGAGCGGCTGAAAATCGCGTCGGAGAAGTCGGAGGAGGGAGCGGAGCTGCGATGCGTCATCGGCGGAAAGGTCAACCGCGACCCCGCCGGGCACGATCGCGTCCATCATCAGCCGGTGCCCGAATGCCCCCTGCGCGAATCGAAGGACCCTTTCCCGGAGCACGCCGCAGTGCGCGTGCATGAGCCCAAAGGAGGCGTCGTTGCAGATCGCGCCGATGTCTCCGATGTGGTTGGCAATACGTTCGACCTCGGCCATCACCGCTCGGAGCCGAGCGGCCCGAGGGGGCGCCTCGATTTCCAGGGCTGCTTCGACGGCCCGAGCGAACGCGAGCGCATAGGCAACCGTCGAATCCCCCGATACACGTCCGGCGAGCCGAGCCGCGGTCGCGAGGTCGGCACCCTCCATCAGGCCCTCGATGCCCTTGTGCGTGTAACCGAGCCTTTCCTCTAGCCGGACAACCGCTTCGCCGTTCGCGGTGAAACGGAAATGCCCCGGCTCGATGATTCCAGCGTGGACCGGTCCCACGGGGATCTGGTGGAGGCTTTCGCCCTCGGCCGGGAGGAAGGCATAAGTCGGCGGAGCGCCTACGTTCGCGCTCTTTTCGCCGAGCGGGTGGCGGAGGCCCCAGCGGCCGTGGTCGAGCCAGGGGCGCTCGTCGGGGAGGCCGACCGGCACGAGGCTGGTGAGGTCGCGGAGCGCCCGCTCCGGGCGGATCGCCGCCGCGTGCTTCCTCCCTACGGAAGGATAACGACCCGTCGGGCAGGGGAGGCTCAGGACCGCGATCTCGGTGGTGCTCTCGACGAGGACGGCCATGTGAACCGTCGGCCCATCGCCCCAAAGTCCCAGAAGGGTGAGGTCGCCCGCGACCATGCTCGCGATCGCGGCCTCCCAGCCGTCCGCGGTCACCACCACGCGCGGCCATGGACGGTGCGCCCCCACCCGTCGGGCTTCCGCGACGATCGTGTGCAGGTCCATGCCGTTCCCTATCCCAGAAGACCCGCGACATGCTGGAACCAGACCACCAGCGTCGGCGGAAGGTAGACGCCGGCCACCAGCACGAGCGCGAGGTGGACGTAGATCGGCACGTACGACGCTTCGTCCGGCGCGGACTCACCGAACGGCTCCCCGAAGGCCAGTCCGGTGAGCCGGAGAAAGAGGGCGCCAAATCCGACGAGGAGTCCCGACACGAGAGGAACCGCCAAAAGCGGCTGGCGGGCGAAGGTGGACGAGACGACGAGGAACTCGCTCATGAAGATTCCGAGGGGGGGCATCCCCGCGATGGCCACGACACCGAGCACCAACGCCCATCCGAGAGCCGGATGGCTCACGGTGAGCCCGCGGATGTCGGCGATCTTCTGCGTTCCCTTCACCTGCGCGATGTGGCCCACGACGAAAAAAATCGCGGACTTCGTGAGCGAGTGCATCACCATGTGGAGGAGGCCGGCGAAGTTGGCCAGCGGTCCTCCCATCCCGAAGGCGAAGGCGATGATCCCCATATGCTCGATCGAGGAATAGGCGAAGAGTCGCTTGATGTCCCGTCTGCGATAGAGCATGAAGCCGGCGAAGACCAGCGACACGAGTCCAAGCGTCACCAACAGAGGACCCGGCGAGAGCGCCTCCGGCGCTCCGGCCAGCAGGATCTTGAATCGCAGAATGGCGTGAAGGGCGACGTTCAGAAGGAGCCCCGACAGGACCGCCGAGATCGGGGTGGGCCCCTCGGCGTGCGCGTCGGGGAGCCATGCGTGCAGGGGTGCCAGCCCGACCTTGGTTCCATATCCGAGAAGCAGAAACACGAAGGCGACATCGAGGAGCCCCGGGTCCAGCTCTCCCGCTCGTTCGACGAGGATGGTCCAGACCATCGCGTTCAGGCCTTCGCCCACGACGGGCTGGGCCGCGAGGTAAACCAGGACGGTCCCGAACAGGGCCAGTCCGATCCCGACGCTCCCGAGAATGAAGTACTTCCATGCCGCCTCCAGGGCCTCGTGGGTGCGGTAGATCCCGACCATCAGCACCGTGGTGAGCGTCGCCAGCTCGATCGCCACCCACATCACGCCGATGTTGTTCGCGAGTAGCGCGAGGTTCATCCCGAACATCAGGAGCTGGTACGTCGCGTGGTAGAACCGCAGGTAGGCCGGCGTCAGACGGCCCGTGGCGAGCTCGTGGGCTATGTAGCTCGCGCTGAAGATGCTCGTCGTGAAGGCGACGAAGGTGGTCAGCACCAGGAAGACGATGTTGAGGTCGTCTACGATGAGATAGGGTCCGGGGAGCGGTCGCTCGGTGAAGAAGAGCGAGAGGGCGGCGACCAGCGTCGCGAAGGTCGCGATCACGTTGAGGCGGGCGGTCACCCGATATCCGGGAAGCGCGGCCAGGACGGCGGCCGCGATCAGGGGGATCAGAAGGGTGGCGACCTCGCCGCCGATGGGGAGGCCGGTCATTCCCGCTCTCCTCTGAACCGGTCCAGGGCATGCACGTCCACCGTGTCGAAGCGCTCACGGATGCGGAAGAGGAAGATCCCGATCACGATGAACGCGATCAGAACGGAAAAGGCGACGCTGATCTCGACCACGAGGGGCATTCCCATCGCGCCCGTCGCGGCCAGGACCAGGCCATTCTCGAGCGACATGAACCCGATGACCTGCGTGACCGCGTTTCGCCGCGTTACCATCAGAAGGAGGCCGAGGAGCACGACGGACAGCGCGAAGGCCAGATCCTCCCGGGCCAGGGCATCTGCCCCCGGAGTGACCTTCAGGATCACGACCATGGACAGGGCAACGAGCCCCATGCCCGCGAGCATGGTGAGTCCGACGCCACCCACGGTCTCGATCTCACGATGAATGCCGAGACGTACGACGATCCGGCGCAGTGCCGTCGGGACGATGAACGCCTTGAAGACGAGCGCGATCCCCGCGGTCACCAGGAGATGCGGGGCCGACTGCATGTAGGCCTGCCAGGTGACCGAGAGCGCGAGTAAGACGGCATGGAGCCTGAAGACGTCGAGCAAGGCGTACATGCGGTCCTGATAGAGCATCAGAAAGCTCAGCAGAACCATGCCCGCGGCGAGGAAGTGTGCGACGTCGAATTGGAGGTCTGTCGTCATCTACAGACTCCGAGCGAGGAAGAGGAGGAGCGTCGCCAGCAGCCCCAGCATGAGTCCGGCTCCCAGGAAGTCGGGCACGCGGAAGACCCTCATCTTCGCGACCGTCGTCTCGAGCATGGCAAGGAGGAAGCCGCCGAGGACCAACTTGGCGAAGTACGCACCCGCCCCCACCGACATCGCGGCGAAGCCGGTGCTGGCCGGAGCCAGCCCCCAAGGAAAGAACACGCTTCCGATGAGGGACACGTAAAGGAGGAGCTTGAGCCAGGCGGCGAGCTCGAGAACCGCCAGATGCCGTCCGGAATACTCGAGGACCATCGCCTCATGGACCATCGTGAGCTCCAGGTGCGTGGCCGGATTGTCCACGGGAATCCGCGAGTTCTCCGCGATCGCCACCATGATCAGCGCAGCGAGGCCCAGGCCGAGCGAGGGCCGGAGTCCGATCCCCTCCGAGGCGAGGACGGAGGTGATCGTCGAGAACTGCG
This sequence comes from Gemmatimonadota bacterium, assembly GCA_040882465.1. NCBI lineage: Bacteria > Pseudomonadati > Gemmatimonadota > Gemmatimonadota bacterium. Next base: position 68,211 of record JBBEBG010000027.1, on the reverse strand, counting down.
TGGATCCGGCGATCAGGGCCAGGGTGAAGACGACCATCAGCATCGCTGGCTCGGCGAGCGAGCCGATCATCACCTCGCGGCTCGAGCCGATCCCGCCGAACGACGTACCGACGTCCATTCCGGCGAGTGCCAGAAAGAAGCGCGCACTTCCCAGGAGGGCGATGATGACGAGCAGGTCGGCTGCCCCGGAGAAGAGAAGGGCAGTCGCAAAGGTGGGCACAAGCGACGCCGCGACCCATGTCACGGCGAGAATGAGGTAGGGCGTGGTCCGGAAGAGCCAGGAGGCATTCTCCGCGAGCACGACCTCCTTGCGCAGCATCCTCAGGAGGTCGCGATAGGGCTGAAATAGCGGTGGGCCTTGGCGTCGGAAAAGCCGGGCCTTCGCTTTTCGAACGAGTCCTGTGAGGCCGGGCGCAAGGATCAGCACCAGAAGGATCTGAATCGCCTGGACGGCGAGCGAGGCGATCATGGCCAGAGTGCCACCAGCACGAGCAACGTGACGAGCGCGACCAGTACGAGGCCGAGGTAACGGCGGATCGTCAGGAACTGGAATGGGTTCAGGCGATCCGCGACGCGACCGACCGCCTCCGCAAGCGGCACGTAAAGCCGGTCCCAAATCAGATCCGTCAGACGGACCTCGAGGCGTGCCGGGCCGGTGTCTCCGGGCTGAGGCATGTGCACGTGCTCCCGAGCGCGGAAGAACACGGTGCCGTAAACCCTTCGAATCGGTTGGGCGAAGCTGCCGGCCGTGTACTGCGTGGCCGGGCTCGCATCGGGAAAGCCGCAGTCCCAGGCCGGGGCTCGGCGATGTGCCCGCGAGGCGAGCCGATGGATCACAAGGGCGCTGAACATCGTGGCGGCCACGATGAAGAGGAAGACGAAGAGGCCGTTGTACGAGCTCCGGCTCTCCGCGACAGGAATGATGGAGAGCCAGGGAAGCGCACTCTGCGCCGGCATCCGCGTTCCCGTGCCGATCTGGGCCGCCGGACCGATGGCGTCGATCACGAATCCCGGTAGAACGCCAGCCACGAGGCAGAGGAACGTCAGCGCGAACATGGCGGCGAGCGAGAAGCGGTCGGTCTCCCGCGCCGCCGCCGCCGCGAGGCTCCTCGGTCGGCCCAGAAAGCTCACGCCGAACGCCTTGACGAAGCACGCCGCGGCGAGCGCCGCGGACAGAGCCAGCAGCGCCCCGACCGCGGGGACGAGGATCTTCAGGTCCCACTGCGGCGAGTCCGGGCTCAACAGGATGGCCTGGAATGTCAGCCACTCGGAGACGAAGCCGTTTAGGGGTGGGAGGCCCGAGATCGCGACGGCGGCGACGAGGAAGGTGAAGCTCGTCGCGGGCATGCGGTGGATCAGGCCGCCGAGCTTCTCCATGTCGCGATGCCCCGTCGCGGTGAGCACGGCGCCAGAGCCGAAAAAGAGGAGGCTCTTGAAGAGGGAGTGGTTGAGAACATGGAAGAGCGCGGCCGTGAAGGCGAGCGCGGCCGCCCCATCCATGCCGTTGGCGCGAAAGGCGAGCGCCAGCCCGAGCCCGATGAAGATGATCCCGATGTTTTCGACCGTGTGGTAGGCGAGCAGGCGCTTCAAGTCATGCTGCATGAGTGCATAGAGTACCCCCATGACCGCGGTGATCCCGCCCAGCACGAGAACGAGCGTTCCCCACCACCACTCCGTGGGCTCGAGGAGGTCGAAGAGGATCCGTATGACCGCGTAGACAGCCACCTTGGTCATGACCCCGCTCATCAGCGCCGAGACGTGGCTCGGAGCGGCGGGATGTGCCAGGGGGAGCCAGACGTGGAGGGGGACGATCCCCGCCTTCGATCCCGCCCCGAGCAGAGCGAGGGCGAGGACGGCGGAGGCGACCTGTGTCGGAAGCCTTCCTTCTCGGATCGCGTCGAAGCTGTATGCGCCTTCCGGTCCCGCCATCAGGCCGAAGGCGAGGAGCAAAGCCAGCGTCCCCGCACTCGCCATGACGATGTAGATGTATCCGGCCCGGGCATTGTCCGCCTCGCGGTGGTGAGCCATGACCAAGGCCCAGGACGCGAGCGACATGAACTCCCAGCTCAGGAGGAAGGTAAAGGCGTCGTCCGCGACAACCACGAGGTTCATCCCGGCCAGGAAGGCCGGAAAGAAGGGGAGGACTCGTTCGGGCGCGGGTTCGTGGCGGCCGTAACCGAGCGCGTAGAGGCTCGAGACGAACCCTCCGAGGTTTACGACGACGAGGAAGAAGCTCGAGAGGCCATCGAGCCGGAAGTGCGAGCCCACCCAGGGGACCCCGAGGGGGAGCGTCATCATTGAGGGATCGCTGCCGCCGAGCAGGCTTGCCAGCGCAAAGAATAGCCCGACTGCGGAGACCGTCGCGGTCAGGCCGTAAGCCAACCGCGTCGCGGCACTCGTTCGGGCAATGACAGCGGCTAGCACCGCCGTGGCCAGAAACGCGCCCACCCACCAGAGCACCGCAGTGACGGGAATCGCGCTCACTTCATCATGCCACGGGTTTCGGCGATGCCGGGGGAGTGCCCGCGCTCGGCGCCCTGAGCCGCACGCCGCGCCCACCTTCTCCGCTCGCCGCGCCGTCGGCGATCAGCTCGGCTCCCGCGGTCTCGAGGGCCGCGACGACCTTCATGAGCGAATCGACATTGCCGCGAACGATGCCGTCGCTGGCTTCCATCCGCTGAATGGTGGGAACCGAAAGGCTGGAAAGCTCCGCGAGCCGGCGTTGATCGAGGCCCAGAAGAGCCCTTGCGGCCCTCAGTTGCGCTGCGGTGAGCACGGTCGAACCGGAGATCCAGTGTAAAACATCAGTTATCTACTTCATGATATGTAAACGCTGGTATGAATATGGGATATTGTTGTTTCAGTCAAGGGACTCCGCGGCTGGCAATCACCCTGCGATCGCCGGGCCGATTCACCCCGGCGAAAGGAGTGAGAATGGCCGCCGTTCGCCGTCTTTCCGCCCCGGTGGCCACCCAGTAGCTTCGGCCCCGTGACCGAGCCCAGCCGCCACCGCCTCTCCTTCCGCGACACCCCCCTCTGGAAGACGCTTGGGCCCGGCGTCGTCATGGCTGGTGCGGCGGTGGGGGTCTCTCACCTGGTGCAGGCGACCCGGGCCGGCGCCGATTACGGTTACCTCCTCCTCTGGGCGGTCCTCCTCGCCTGCCTTTCGAAGTATCCCTTCCTCGAGTTCGCCCCCCGCTACGCCGCCGCGACCGGGGAGTCGCTCGTCACCGGGTACCGGCGCCTCGGGCCTTGGGCGCTCTGGACTTATGTGGCGATCACCGTCGGCACGATGTTCGCCGTGCTCGCCTCGGTGACGCTCGTCACGGCCGGGATCGCGGGGCAGCTCCTCGGGACGTACCTCACCTCTTTTCAATGGTCGCTCGCCGTCCTCGGCCTCTGCGGCTTTCTGATTCTCTCGGGGCGATATCCGGCGCTCGACTCGACGATGAAGGCGATCATGGCGGTTCTCGGGGTCCTCACCGTCCTCGCGGTCGCGCTCGCCTTCACGCGGCCCGGGACGCCGGACCCTTTGTACATCCCCCCGGCGATCTGGAACGGGGCGGGCCTAGCCTTCGTGATCGCCCTCATGGGGTGGATGCCCATTCCCCTCGACGTGGGGGTCTGGCATTCGCTCTGGACGCTGGAGAGGCGCAACCAGACCGGGCACGTGCCGACCGTCCGCCACGCCGTGACCGACTTCAACCTGGGGTATGGGGCGGCCAGCATCATGGCGGTCCTCTTCCTCGCGCTGGGGGCGACGCTCATGTACGGCTCGGGCGACCCGACGCCCGTGGGAAGCGTCGCCTTCGCGGAACGCCTCATCTCCCTCTACCGCACCTCCCTGGGCGCGTGGAGCGTGCCGATCATCGGGACGGCGGCCCTCGTGACCATGTTCAGCACGACTCTGGCCGTGAGCGACGGAATCCCCCGCGTCTTTCAGGCGCTCTACCGCGAGCTCTTCGCGGTGCCTCCGGGGGCGAGGGTATCGCGCGCGCCGGAAGTGGTCTCGATGGCGGCGCTCTTCGCCGGCGCGATCCTAATCCTGTCGGTCATGTCCGAGCGCCTCACCGGGCTCGTGGATCTCGCCACGACGCTTTCCTTCCTCACGACGCCGATCCTCGCCGTATTCAATCTTCGCTTGCTCACCGGGCCCCACACGCCCGAGGCGGCGCGGCCGAAAGGGGGCCTCCTCCTCCTCGCCCGGGCGTCCGCCGCATTTCTCGTGGGATTCGCGCTCCTCTTCCTGTATTGGCGCTTCTTCCTTTGAGCTGAGACGGGCTCAATTCGCCATGGCATCGCCCGCTGGGCGGGCGAATTTTGTGGACAGGGGCGGAGCCCGGACCTTACCGTGGCTCATCTCGCTCGCCCGAGCCGGGTCCGCCGTCCGTCCATTTCCAGCGGGCGACCCGCTCCGTTCTCGGCGATCCAGCACCCACGAGGGGAGGAGTAGCCATGATGCCACGAAACAAGTCCATGCTCGTCGGCGCCCTGATCACTCTGACTGGCGGGCTCTGGGTCGGCCAGTTCTTGCTTCGGAGCCAGGCGGATGCCCAGGCCATCACCGCACCGCTCTTCCAGGTGGATCCCTTCTGGCCTAAGCCACTCCCGAACGCCTGGGTCCTCGGCTCGACGATCGGAGTCTGGGTGGACGATCAGGATCAGGTCTGGATCGTCCATCGCCCGGAGACGCTCGACGACAACGAGCACTCCCTCGACATCGAGCCCGTCACCTCCCAGCTCTGCTGCCGGGTCGCTCCTCCGGTCATCGCCTTCGACCGGGATGGGAACGTGGTACAGGGTTGGGGCTACGCCGCCGGCTTCGAGGGGGAGGGCTTCACCTGGCCGGAGTCCAACCACGGAATCTTCGTGGACCACCAGGGTTACGTCTGGATCGGAGGCAATGGGGGGGGTGACGCGCACGTCCTCAAGTTTACGCAGTCCGGTCAGTTCATCGCCCAGTATGGGGTTCACGGAGCGCGGATCGGCCCGGACAGCGCGGCGGTTCGGAACTCCCTCGATTCCACGAGCTTCGGACGGGTGGCGAAGATCTTCGTGGACGCGGAATCGAACGAAGCCTTCCTCGCCGACGGCTACTTCAACCGGCGTGTCGCGGTCCTCGACGCCAGCACGGGCGCGATGAAGCGCTTCTGGGGCGCGTACGGAAACGTGCCGGACGACAACCCCGACCTCTTCACCGGTGTGGAACGAGGCGCGACCCAGCAGTTCCGGGGCCCAGTGCACTGCGCGGACGTCTCGACCGACCGACTCGTGTACGTCTGCGACCGCCAGAACAACCGGCTCCAGGTTTTCACGATGGACGGGGAATTCGTTCAAGAGCACTTCTACAATCCCGAAACGCTCGGGGAAGGGTCGACCTGGGACGTGGCATTCTCGCGCGATCCGGAGCAGCGCTATCTCTTCCTCGCCGATGGCCGGAATCAACGTGTGCACGTGATTGTCCGCGAGACGCTGGAAGAGCTGACGACCTTCGGCCGGGGGGGGCGGTATCCGGGCCATTTCTATTCGCTCCACAGCATCGCGACGGACTCGAACGGCAACATTTACACGACCGAGACGTATCAAGGACGTAGGATTCAGAAGTTCACCTACATGGGCGAGGGCACCGTTCCGGCCGCGGATCAGGGCCCGACCTACCCGCAATAGTCCTGCTGGCGCGGAGGCGGCCCCGACGGACCGGTTAACGTTCGTCGGGGCTGCTCCCTCGAATCGGCAGGGAGAAATGCGGACACGCAGGTTCGAGGGAGGAAAAATGACGGGGATTCGATTACTGCCGGTGTTGCTCGTTGCGATCGCGCCACTCGCGCTGGGGGCTCAGACGCCGCCCGCCGCGGCGGATCACGATCATGGGACCCACGATCAGGCGGCACCCCACGACGCCGCCGCGCCACAGGATCACGCGGAGACCCACGATCACGCGGCCGGGCACGATCATGCCGCCATGCACGGGGAGCCGGAGGCGGCGCTTTCCGAGCTAGCGCGAGAACAGATCGCGGCCGTCGAGGCCTCGGTCGCCCCCTTCGCGCAGCCGGCCACCGCGCGGGATTCGGGATTTCGCCCGGCGCTCGGGATGATTCCCACGATGGGAACGCACTGGGTGAATGCGGTGCGGATGCTCTCGGGGACGGGCTCCGACCCCGCTCGGCCCGAGCATCTGATGTTTTCTCCCGTGGCGGGGGAGGAGAAGCTCGTTGGCGTCGCCTTCGCCTACCAGGCGCGCCCCGGCCAGGAAACGCCGGACCTCTTCGACGGAGCGCTGGACGCCTGGCACACCCACCCGGAGCTCTCTCCGCCGGGGATGGAGCTCACGATGCTCCACGTCTGGTTCGTCCCCTCCCCGGATGGGCCCTTCGCCGGCCACAATCCGTGGCTCGCGTATTGGGCGGTAGGGCTCGAGCCGCCCGCCGCCGCGCGCCTCGCCGGCGAAGCGGATTCCTACCGCATCCGGGCCCTGGGCCTCGCGCTCGCCGAAACGGTGGAAGAAGGACGGGACGGCGGCCTGCTCTCCTCGTTGCTCCGGACCGGACGACTCCCGGCCCTCGAGCCGCGCCGCGATCGAATCCGGGAGCTCATTCCGGTCCTCGAGGCGGCGCAGGTGGCGGGCGATCCGGTTGCTTGGAACGCGGCCGCGGACGCCGCGGTCGCCGAGTGGGAGGCGATCCGGGCCGCGACTCTCGAAGCGATTCGTTTTCCCCAGGTCCGGGACCGGCTCGCGGCCTTTTACGGGGAGATGCTGACGGGCGGGCACGGAGAGCACGCGCACTGAGGCGGCGCGCCCGGGCTCGTCCGGAGTCGGGGAGCCTGGCTTCCCCGGCTCAGGCGGGTGTTTCGATCGCCCCTTCCGGGACCCTCTCCTCACTATCGGGATCCACCACTTCGACCTCCCGCACCTCCCCGTCCACCAGGTGGAAGCGGCGCTGGAGCGAAATCGTGGGACAACAGGGGGGATCGTCCAGGGAGTAGTCGAGGAGGTAGACGACGATCTCTCCGGCTTCGTATCGAATTCCCTCCACGCGGAACGGGCCTCCCAGGAGGCGCGAGCCCAGGTGTTGCATTTCCTCTCCCTCTCGTCGTAGCGCGACTACCAGCTCGATCTCCGAGAGGGCTCCTTCCCGGTTCGTGTAGAGAAACCCGGCCGTCACCTCCCCCCGCTCCGAGTCCAACGATCCGGTCAGGTGAAGCCCGTCGAGGACGACCTCGATTCCTTCGTCGGGAAAGCCGACCCTCCCGTCCCGTAGCGCCACCGCGCGCCCGTCGAGGGCCGCGACGGTCAGGTCGAGGTTTCGAAAGGCTTCCGCGGCCGAAGTCTCCCCGCCCCCGCACCCCCCGAAGACGAGGGCGACAGCCCCAATGATCATTGTGCGCAGAGGAGCGCCCGGAGCGGATCGAGAGTGGATCATGCCGTTTGATATCGAAATTCGGCCGGTGCGCGCAAGTGGGGGGGGAAGCGGATTCCGTCGGGGATGTCCTCGGCCCGGAGGACCCACATTGACCGGCCCGCGCTCCTCCGTCCTATTCCCGTCATGACCGAACCAGCTCCCCAGGAGAAGACGATTCCGGTGGTGGCCGCGGTGATTCGGGAGGGGGAGCGTTACCTCGTGGGTCGCCGCCCTCCGGAGAAGCGGCACGGGGGGATGTGGGAGTTTCCGGGAGGAAAGCTCCTCGCCGGTGAGTCCCTCCTCGACGCGGCGCGGAGAGAGCTCGGGGAGGAGCTGGGGCTGGAAGTCACAGGGCTTGGCCGGGAACTCTTCCGCACCCGCGACCCCGGATCTCCCTTCGAGATCCGCTTCGTCGAGGTGAGCGTCCGCGGGGCCCCTCGCGCGACGGAGCACACGGAGCTCGGCTGGTTCACCGCCGGAGAGCTCGCGGCGATCCCTCTCGCCCCCGCCGATGCCCGTTTCGTTCGCGAAGGGACCGCCGGGGATAACTAGGCGACCTCGGGTCAGATGATCAACCGGAGGAGCTCCATGGAGAGGAAGGCCCCGAGAAGGATCGCGACCCAAAGCAGCATGCTTCGGGTCGGCCAGCTTCGGGCGAGGGCACCGTGTGGGCCATGGGTCCGGAAGAGCCCCTCGATGACTTTCGTCACCCGTTTCTCTACCTGGCGCTCAGAGCGGGCCCACGCACCTCCGGTCCGGACTCCGAATTCTCGAGCGACAATCGTCCCGAAGCGCCGATAGAACCAATCGAAGTCCAGGCTGATCGTCCGCGTTCGCTTCATGAGCGGGAGGAGGAGGAAGAAGGCAAGCCCGGAGAAGAGGAGGAGCTGAAACTGCTGTACGAGATGGAGCGCCGTATAGGGCTCGTACTCCGTCGCGTAGGGGAGGAGCCGGTACAGGGGCTGATACACGACGCCCAGGGCGATGCAGGCGAAGGCGAAGAGTCCCATCGCGAGCCGCATGGAAAGGGGCGGCTCGGCCGGCCGGAGCCCGGAGTCCTTCTGGAAGAAGACGAACCAGGGGAACTTGATGCCGGCATGGAGGAAGACCCCCGCCGATGCCGCCGTCAGAATGAGCCACGGGACGAGGAGCGCCGCGTCCGCCGCCGACTGGTTCGTCATGGACTTCGACACGAACCCCGAAGTGAAGGGGAAGGACGAAATCGCCAGGGCGCCGATGATTCCCGCGGTCGCGGTGAAGGGCATCGTGCGGAAGAGGCCGCCGAGATCCGTGCACTTCCTCTTGCCGGTCATCACCAGGACACTCCCCGCCGACATCAGGAGGAGCGCCTTGTAAATGATGTGGGTGAAAGCATGTGCCGCCGCCCCGTTCAGCGCCATCTCGGACCCGATCCCCACCGCCGTCACCATGAATCCGACCTGGTTCACGATGCTGTACGCGAGAATGCGACGCATGTCGTTCTCGAGTAGGGCGTAGAAGATTCCGTACAGGGACATGTAGAGGCCGATCGGGATCAGGATTCCCGCTCCGGGAAATCCGACCATGAGCGCAAAGACCGCCGTCTTGGTCGTGAATGCCGAGAGGAAGACCATTCCGGTCGCGGAGGCTTCGGGATAGGCGTCGGCGATCCACGCTCCGAGCGGAGGGGCGCCGGCGTTGACGAGGAAGCCCGCCAGGATCATCCAGTGCGCCAGGCTGTCCGGCTGCATGGCGGTGAAGGCGACCGATCCGGTGTCGATGATGTGGCCGATCACCCCGAACATCAGGAGGACCCCACCCATCAGGTGAATGGAGAGGTACCTCATGCTCGCCCCGTAAGCTCCCGGTTGATCGGAGGACCAGATCACCACGGTAGACCCGACGGCCATCAGCTCCCAGAAGACGAACATCGTCAGGAGGTCACCGGCGAAGGTGACGCCGATGGCGCTCCCGGCGTAGGCGAAGGCGGCCGCCAGCTCCACCACGGGGGCGCGACGGAGGGCGAAGAGTCCCCCCGCGAAGGCCATGATCGAGAAGACGGTCGCGAAGAGGCGGCCGAGCGTCGTCGAGTGAACCAGGGCGAGCTCGTACCCCAGGAAGGGCACGGCCAGTGAGGTTCCGTCGGGGACCGTCCACACCGCGCCGAGGGTGAGGAGGGGAAAGACCAGGACGGCCGCCTCGCGGAGTCTTCCCTGCAGGAGGGGGAGGAGGAGCCCCCCGCCGAGGAGGATCAGTCCGGGGGGAAAGCTAATCGCCATAATACCGGTCCGTCCGCTTGAGGAAGATCCCCAGGACCTTGGAGAGGATCACCATGAAAACGCAGGCGACGAACCCGAAGGCGGCCGAAAACCCGGGGAGGCCGTCGAACCCGAAGTAGGGGTGGTGCTCGAGAAAGAAGTCCGGGATCACCGTCAGGAACAGGACGATGGCCATCGCGATCCATAACTTCCGGATCGTGCTCGGCCGGACCAGCCAATGGGTCGAATCCGGTTCGACGCGCGGGACCTCGACTTCGCGGTCCGGATGGGCTTCATCGTGTTTCGAGGCTCGTGTCATGGGGTGAGTCCCACAATCTGTCGGGCCAGCGTCGTCGCGACGTCCGGGAAGAAGAAGAGGAGCACGGTCAGGCTCGCCGTCGCGGTGAGCGCGACGACGATGGGCCAGGGCGCTTCACCGTGCCCATGACCGTGCCCGTCGTGGTCCGACGCCTCCTTCCGGAAGAAGGCGGCATGAACGATCGGTCCGAAATAGGCGGCGTTGAGCAGCGTCGAGACCACGAGGATCGAGAGCGCGAGGAGATCTCCGCTCTCGAAGGCGCCGCCCAACATGTACCACTTCGAGATGAATCCTCCCGTCGGCGGGAGCCCGACCATCGAAAGGGCTCCGATCGCGAAGGCTCCCATCGTGAAGGGCATGCGCCGGCCGATCCCGTCGAGCTGCGAGATCTCCGTTTTGTGGGCCGCCGTGTAGATCGAGCCCGCCGCGAAGAAGAGGGTGATCTTCCCGAAGGCGTGCGCCACAATGTGTAGCGCCGCGCCCGCCGTCGAGATCTGTGTCATGATGGCGGCAGCGAGAATCACGTAGGAGAGCTGCGCGATCGTCGAGTACGCGAGCATCCGCTTCAGGTTGCCCCTGGCCCGCAGGATCCGGAAGGCCACGATCGAGGCTACGATCACCGTGAATCCGGAGGCGTATATGAGCCAGTGGGTAGAGGACTCGGCACGCAGGAAATCGAGCCCGAAGATGTAGACCAGCACCTTCACGACACTGAAGACTCCGGCCTTCACCACTGCGACGGCGTGGAGGAGCGCGCTGACCGGTGTGGGCGCCACCATCGCGGCGGGAAGCCACCGGTGCATCGGCATCAGGGCGGCCTTCCCGATCCCGAACATGAAGAGCGCAAGGAGGACGCCTACGAGTGGTCCGCTGACGCTACCGGCAAGAATCCCCCCCGCGGCGAAGTCCACCGTCCCGGAGATCGCCCAGGTCCAGATGATCGCCGGAAGGAGAAACCCGATCGAGGTCGTGAGCAGGATTCCGAGGTAAACCCGGCCCGCCCGCACGGCGTCTTCCGATCCCTTGTGGGTCACCAGCGGATAGGTCGAGACGGTCAGGACCTCGTAGAAGACGAAGAGGGTCAGAAGGTTTCCGGAGAAGGCGATCCCCATCACGGCAGCGAGCGCCACCCCGAAGCAGACGTAAAAGCGCGTCTGGTTCTTCTCCTGGTTTCCCCTCATGTAACCGATCGAATAGAGGGAGTTGATCGGCCAGAGGATCGCCCCGACGCAGGCGAAGATCATCCCGAGCGGCTCGACCGCGAGGCGGACGGCGATGTCCGGAAACATCTCGACGAGGGTGACCTCGGGCCGGGCGCCCCCGAGGACCGCCGGGAGGAGGCTCAGCACCGTGACGAGAAGTGCGCCGCTCGTCAGGAGGGTGATTCCCTCCCGCAGGTTCGGGGAGCGGCCCGTCAGCGCGATCAGGAGCGCCCCGACCGTGGGAAGCGCGAGCGTGAGGAGGACGAGGCGCTCCGCGGTCACGGCCCGCCTCCGAGGACGGCGGAGGCCGCCGCGGACGCCGCCGATGTCGTGAGACTGGCGTCGATCCCGAAGTAGAGATTCGCGAGCGCGAGAATCCAGGTGGGGACGAGGAGGAGGAGAGGCGCCTCGACTCGTTCCGTGGCCGTCCCGTCAGCGGGGGCCCGGAAATAAGCCACCTCGACGATCCGCCAGATGTAGATGACCGCCAGGAGGGATCCGAAGAGGACCACGGCCGCGACGGGCCACCACCCCCGCTCGATTGCCCCGAGGACGAGGTACCACTTCGAGATGAAGCCGGCGGTGAGGGGGACTCCGATGATGCTGAGCCCGCCAATCAGGAAGGCCCCCATCGTCAGCGGCATCCGGCGCCCGACGCCGGCCAGATCCTCGATCCGCGACGATTCCAAACGGTAGACCATGCACCCGACCGCCATGAAGAGGGCGCCCTTCATGATGGCGTGGTTGAACATGTGAAGCGTGGCCGCAGTGAGCCCGGTGACGGAGCCGAAGCTGATCCCGAGAATCATGTATCCGATCTGCGCGACCGACGAATAGGCCAGCATTCGCTTCAGGTCGGGCTGGAAGATCGCGACGAGCGACATCGAGACGATCCCGATCAGCGCCAGCGGGAGGATGACCGCATCCAGCCGCATCAGGTCGAAGGAGAACGATTCGCCGAAGACTGTAAAGAAGACGCGGAGCAGCATGTAGACCGCGACCTTCGTGTACGTCGCGGCAATGAAGGGGGTCGCGGCCGAGGGCGCGTAGGTGTAAGCGTTCGGAAGCCAGAGGTGGAGCGGGAAAAGAGCGAGCTTCAGGCAGATCCCGACCGCGAGAAATGCGAATCCCACGATGACCGGGCGCTGATCGGCCACATCCGGGAGGCGGCCCGCGAGGTCGGCCATGTTGAGCGTGCCCGTCATCACGTACAGATAGCCGATCCCGATGACGATGAAGGTCGCGCCTACGCTCCCCACGATGAGGTATCGAAAGGCGGCGGAGAGCGCCCTCCGGTCCGACCCCATCGAGATCAGCGCATAGGCCGCCAGCGAGGAGATCTCGAGGAAGACGAAGACATTGAAGAGGTCTCCGGTGATCGCGATTCCAAGCAGGCCGGCCAGGGCCAGGAGCCAGGCCGCGTAAAAGAAGGGAATGCGCGGCGCCGCGATTTCCTGCTCGACGCTCCGGAGCGCGAACGGCGTCACCACGACCGCAATCAGGGAGACGAGGAAGAGGACGAACGCGTTCAGCGCATCAATCCTGTACTCGATCCCCCACGGGGGCTCCCATCCCCCGAGGTTGTAGCTGATCGGCCCGTCCGCGAGGACTTGCCGAAGGAGCTGGGCCGAGATCAGGAAGGAAGCGATGCTCGCCGCCATCGCGACGGTCCAGGAGAGCCGGGGGCGCCAGGCGAGAAGTGCGAACCCCGCGGCCATCAGGGGAATGACGACCTGAAGTGCGGGCAAATGCATGCCCATCACGACTCGAGGTCCATGAGGGTGATCTCATCGTCCTCGATCGTACCGTAGGCCTCCCGGATGCGAACGATGATCGCGAGGGCCATGGACATCGTGGCGACCCCGACGACGATGGCCGTGAGCATGAGAACGTGCGGCAGAGGGTTCGAATAGACGACCTCCCCGACGCTCTCCGCGGCTTGCGAGGCGACTTCGGCGACCGCTTCTCCTGCCCCTGCGAGTTCCTCCGCGGCGCCGTGCTCCTCCATCCCGATCAGAATCGGGGCGGTTCCTCCGATGATCTTCCCGGCCGAGACGTAGAAGATGATCACCGAGGTTTGGAAGATGTTCAGCCCGACCACCTTCTTCACCAGGTTGTTCTGGGAAATCAGGACATAAAAGCCGACCATCATCAGGACGATGACGATGACGTAGTTGAAATGCCCCAGAGTGATCATGCGCGGCGCCGCCCCCTCCCTGCGAAGGCGTAAAAGAGCCCCACCATCACCCCGAAGACGGTGATCAGCACCCCCAACTCGACCCACAAGATGCCTCGGTGCTGTCCGTGGATCGGATCGTGCGCGAGGACGTTGTAGTTCAGGAATTCACCGCCCAGGAGGAGTCCGGCGACGCCGGTGCCGGCGTAAATGAGGACCCCCATGGCCGAGCACCCCACCACCGCCCAGATCGGGAGGACCCGCTGGGCCTCCTTCAGTCCGAAGATGAGGGCGTAGAGGATGATGGCTCCGGCGAGAATCACGCCCGCCTGAAATCCGCCTCCGGGACCGAAATCGCCATGGAAGTGGACGTAGAGTCCGAAGATCATGATCTGGGGGATCAGGATCTTGGTCGCGATGCGGGGGATCGGCTGCTTCTGCACCTACGGCTTTCTCCCCCGAGAGGAGGCCGCGGCGCCGGAGCCGGCCACGAGGAGGGCGAAGACTCCGACCATGGCGGCAAAGACGACCGTCGTCTCGCCCATCGTGTCGTAGCCGCGGTAGCTGGCCAGCACCGCGGAGACCGTGTTGGCGACGGCGACCTCCTCGGCGGAATCGATGAGATACCGCGGCGCCACATGGTGATGGATTGGATTCTCCGCGCTCCCCCATTCGGGAAGGCCGAAGCTTCCGTACACGAGTGCCGCGCCGGTTCCCACGACGATCAGGAGCGGGATCACCTGGATCGTTGGCGTGTCCCTGCGCGTCCTTCCCACCAGCGAGAGGGTGCCAAGGGCGAGGATCGTCGAAACCCCGGCCCCGACCGCCGCCTCGGTAAAGGCCACATCCTGGGCGTCGAGGACCACGAAGAGTCCCGCCGACAGGAGGCTGTAGATCCCCATCAGCATGACCACGGCGAAGAGGTTCCGAAGCGTCAGGATCCCGAGCGCCGTGACCGCGAGAAGCGCCAGGAGGCCGTAGTCGATCAAGGATTCCATGTCAGCGCTTCTCCCCGTCCTGGATGGGTTGCACCCCGCTCGAGAGGGCGGCCTTGGCGAGGGCGTGGCCCCCTACGGGGCTCGTGTACCAGAGGAAGAGCAGAATCATGACGAGGCGGACCGTCGGTGCCGACAGCCCCGATTCGAACATGAGCCCGATCAGGATCAGCCCGGCGCCCATCGTATCCGTCAGTCCCGCCCCGTGCATGCGCGAGAAAAAATCGGGGAGACGAAGGACTCCGACTCCGCCGACGATCATCAGGATCGAGCCCAGCCCGAGGAACACCCAGGTCAATGCCGTGAGGGCGACTTCCATCAGTCCACCTCTTCCAGGCGGTCTTCGGCCGGCTCCGTCGCCGCCAGATCGCCGTACTCGTAGTACTTCAGGATCGTCAGCGTCCCGATGAAGTTCATCAGGGCGTAAACGATCGCCACGTCCATGAACTCGGGGCGACCGACCGCGAAACCTACCAGGCACATCAGGAGGACCGTCTTCGTTCCGAACATGTTCACGGCCAGCACGCGATCGAAGACCGTGGGCCCCCTGAGAGCCCGAGTCATGGCCATGAACATGGTGCCCAGCACGGCGACGGAGGCGGCCGAGAAGATCATTCGGAACCCTCCACCCAGCAGACCCTTCGCACCATCTCTCCCTCCTGCAACGACTCGGCCGAGTCACGCGTCAGCGCGTACACGACAAGGTCTTCCCCGTCGATCTCGCAGGTGGTGGTGCCCGGTGTGAAAGTGATGGAGTTCCCGAAGAGGAATCGCCCGAGCTCCGTCTTCGTCCGAGCACGAAACCGAAGGAGGACCGGACTGATCGGGAGGGAGGGGGAGAGGATCACCTTCGCGACGGCCATGTTGGAACGGATCGTCTCCAGCAGGAGCCAGGGAATGTAGGCGACGAACCGCGGTGCCATGCCGAGGGGGAGCCCCTCGTCGTCGACGATCCTCATCCGAAGGGCGAGTAGGACGATCCCCGCGCTGCACAGGAGTCCAAGGGTGATCAGAAGCGGCGTGTAATGCCCGGAGAGGGCGAGCCACACGCCAAAGAGGAGAAGAAAGAGGATAGCGGCCCGGAGCATTTTCACGGTCCTTCGCTGCAAGGCCTACGTCGACCCGGCCGGGAAGATCGCGCCGTCCGGATTGCCCAGGATCGGCGCAGCGGGGCCGCCTGCGCGGGTGTCTGTCGTGGCTCCCTGGGGCTGCGGCGTGCGGATATTATCGGAGGGGTACCCGGACGTCAATCCAACTCGCGGACGAGCGCCTTCGCCCGCTCCACGACCGCTGTGGCGGTGAAGCCGAACTCGTCGAAAAGTCGCTCGCCAGGGGCCGAGGCGCCGAAGTGGTCGAGCCCGATCGCCTCGCCGTCCGGACCGATCCAGCGTGGCCATCCGAGCGTCGCCCCCGCCTCGACGGCGACCCGCGCCCGAACAGCCGCCGGGAGTATACGTTCGCGATATTCGTCGTCTTGCTGGGAGAAAACGAACCAGCTGGGAAGGCTCACGACGCGCGTCGGAATCCCTTCCGCCTCGAGGGTTTTCCAGGCCGCGACCGCGAGTTGAAGCTCGGAGCCCGACGCGATCAGAATGACTTTCGGCGCGCCCGCATCCGACGCGCCTGTGTCAGCCGCTCCGCCGGTCCCCGCTTCCCGGAAGACGTACCCACCCCGGAGGACCGCCCCCGGATCCGGAGTCTCCCTTCGTGAAAGGGGCGGCACTCCCTGCCGGGTCAGCGCCAGGAAAGCCGGGCCTCCCCTCCGTTCCAGCGCGAGACGCCAGGCCGCTGCCGTCTCGACCGCGTCCGCGGGGCGGAGGTCCATCAGGTTCGGGATCGCGCGGAGCGCCATGAGGTGCTCGACCGGCTGGTGCGTGGGACCGTCTTCGCCGAGTCCGACCGAGTCGTGCGTGAACACGTAGGTCACGGGGAGCCCCATGATCGCGGCCAGGCGGATCGAGGGGCGCATGTAGTCCGAGAAGATGAGAAAGGTCCCGCCGTATACGCGCACCCCGCCGTGGAGCGCCATCCCGTTCAGGATTCCCCCCATCGCGTGCTCGCGCACCCCGAAGTGGAGGTTTCGACCGCCAGGCGTCCCGCTCTGGAGCGATTCCGCCCCCTTGAGGAGGGTGTTGTTCGAGGGGGCGAGGTCCGCCGATCCCCCGAGGAGGTTCGGGATCGCCGCCGCGAGCCCCTGGAGGATCTTTCCCGAAGTCGAGCGCGTCGCCTCCCCCTTTTCCGCTCCGGAGAAATCCGGGATCGAGGCCTCCCAGCCGTCCCGGAGCTCTCCGCCCAGGCACTCATCGAGCTCCGCCGCGAGCTGGGGAAACTCAGCCCGATACGCCGACATCCGCTCCCGCCACGCGCCCTCGAGCTCGGCTCCCCTCGGTCCCGCTTTCTCCCACTCCTCCCGGGCCTCCTTCGCGACCCAGAAGGGCTCCTGCGATGGATAGCCGAGCGCCTCCTTCGTGAGCCGCACCTCCTCCACACCGAGCGCGGCGCCGTGCGCCTCCGCGGTCCCCGCCTTATTCGGGCTTCCGTAAGCGATCGTGGTGCGGAGAGCGATGAGCGACGGACGGTCCGTCTCGTCGCGGGCGGCCCGGAGCGCCGCGTCGAGCGCATCCAGGTCGTTGCCGTCCTCCACCTGCTGGACGTGCCACCCGTATCCTTCGAAGCGGCGGAGCTGGTCGGTCGAGGTAGCGAGCTCCGTGCTCCCTTCGATCGTGATCTCGTTGTCGTCGAAGACCCAGACGAGCTTTCCCAGCCGCTGGTGCCCGGCGAGCTCGGCCGCCTCGTGCGAGATCCCCTCCATGAGATCCCCGTCGGAGCAGATCGCGTAGGTGAAATGATCCACCACAGTGTGCCCCGGGCGATTGAATCGTGCCGCCAGCCACCGCTCGGCGAGCGCCATCCCCACCGAGTTCGCGACCCCCTGTCCGAGCGGCCCGGTGGTCGTCTCGACCCCCGGCGTGTGATGGAACTCCGGATGCCCCGGGGTGCGGCTCCCCCATTGGCGGAAGTCCTTCAACTCCTCGAGCGGGAGGTCGTATCCCGTGAGGTGGAGGAGGGAGTATATGAGCATCGAACCGTGCCCCGCCGAGAGGACGAAGCGGTCGCGGTCCGGCCACTCGGGGTTCGCCGGGTTGTGCCGGAGGTGATGCCGGAAGAGGAGGTAGCCGGCCGGTGCGAGCGCCATCGGTGCCCCCGGGTGTCCCGACTTCGCGGCCTGCACCGCGTCCATCGAGAGGACGCGGACCGCATCGATGGAGAGGCGCAGGGTGCGCGCGTCGGGAAGGACGAGGGGACCGGCGAGGGTCCGTGTGGAAGGCATCGGCTCGGCTGTCGGACGGTTGTGGCGCAGTGAATGGGCGACCCCGGTCGGCGCGGCGGGGGCGAGGCGCGCGCGGGCGGCCCCGCCCGGGCGTCAGCGGCCTTGCGCGACGACCAGGTTCAACAGGCGGTCGGGAACATAGATGACGCGGCGAAGCTCCGCATCCTCCAGGTGGCGGGCGACGTTCGGCTCCGCGCGCGCGGCGGCGAGCGCGGCCTCTTCGGAGGCCCCCACGGGGAGGGGCACCGTCCCGCGTACCTTCCCATTCACCTGCACGGCGAGGGTGATCGTGTTCTCCTTCGCCTTCTCCGGATCGAAGCCCGGCCAGCTCGCCCCCTCGAAGAGGCCGGCCTGGTGGCCGAGGCGTTCCCAGAGCTCCTCCGCGATGTGCGGCGCAAAGGGGGCGATCATCGGGACCAGAGGCTCCACCTCGGCACGGACCGCCTTTCTTCCTCCCGCGCGCACGACGTTCAGGTATTCCATCATCGCGGCGATCGAGGTGTTGTAGCCCAGCTCGGGAAGCTGCTCCGTCACCTGCGCGATGGTCTGATGGAGCTTCCGTTCCACCGTGGGATCCGGCGTCCCGCTTCCCAGCTCTTCCACCGGCACCACCGTTTCCCAGAGGCGCTTCAGGAAGCCGAAAGGCCCCTGAATCCCCTGGTCGCGGTAGTCGCCTCCCTCCTCGAAGGGCCCCAGGAACATGAGATAGAGGCGGAAGGTGTCGGCCCCGTATTCCTCGATGATCGGATCGGGGACGACGACGTTCCCCTTGCTCTTCGACATCTTCGCGCCGTCGCGAATGATGAGCCCGTGCGCGCGGAAGCGGGTGAAGGGCTCCTCGAACTCGAGGTGGCCCAGATCCTTCAGGGCCATCGTGATGAAGCGCGAATAAAGGAGGTGGAGAACGGCGTGCTCGTTTCCTCCGATGTACGAGTTCACCGGGAGCCAGCGCTTCGTGATCTCCGGGTCGAAGGCGACATCGTCCGAGTCCGCCGAGGGGTAACGGAGAAAGTACCAGGCCGAATCTAGGAAGGTGTCGGAGACGTCGGTCTCGCGGCGTCCCGGCTCCCCGCACTTCGGGCACTCGGTCCGGTACCACGACTCCACCCGCGCGAGCGGGCTCACTCCCGAGTCGTCCGGCTTGAAGTCCTCGACGCGCGGAAGGACGACGGGGAGCTGATCCTCCGGCACCCCGACGGGCCCGCACCGTTCGCAGTACACGATCGGGATCGGCGGCCCCCAATAACGCTGGCGCGAGATGCACCAGTCGTGGAGGCGGTAGTTCACCCGGAGCGCTCCGAGCCCACGCTTCCCCAGCCACTCGGTGATCGCGCGTCGGGCTTCGGAGGATGGCGTCCCTTCGAAGTTCCCCGAGTGCATGAGCGTCCCTTCGCCCGCATACGCGGCCTCGGGCGGCGCGCCAGGATCTCCGCCGGCCTCCAGAATGACGCGGCGGATCGGGAGCCCGAAGGCCTTCGCGAACTCGAAGTCGCGCTCGTCGTGCCCGGGGACCGCCATGATCGCCCCCGTCCCATACTCCATCAGCACGTAGTCCGCGATCCAGACAGGGATGTTTTTCCCCGTGGCCGGATTCCAGCAATAACCCCCGGTGAAGACCCCGGTCTTGGACTTGTCGGTTTTTTTCCGCGTCACCAGGTCCATCCGCGCGACGCGCTCCTGGTAGGCCGCGACGTCAACTTGCCGCTCGGCGGTCGTGACCTCCGCGACGAGGGGGTGCTCCGGGGCGAGGACCATGTAAGTCGCGCCGAAGACGGTGTCCGGGCGGGTCGTGAAGACCTCGATCACCCGCCCCTCCTGTCCAGCGACGGGGAAGCGGAGAAGCGCGCCCTCGCTCCGCCCGAGCCAGTTCTCCTGCGCCTTTTTGGTCGTCTCTGACCAGTCCAGCGACTTCAGGTTCTCGAGAAGGCGCGGCGCGTAATCCGAGGTCTTGAAGAACCACTGCGCGATCCGCCGCTGCTCGACTGGGGTGTCGCACCGCTCGCAGAGACCGCCGATCACCTGCTCGTTTGCGAGCACGGTCTTGCAGGAGGGGCACCAGTTGACCGGGGCCTCCTTCCGCTCCGCAAGCCCGCCGTCGAAAAGCTTGAGGAATAGCCACTGCGTCCACCGGTAGTATTCCGGCGAGGTCGTGTCCACCGAATGGTCCCAATCGAACATCCCCCCGATCCGCCGCAGCTGGCGGGTGAAGTTCGCGACATTTTTCGGAATCAGGTCCATCGGGTGGACGCCGACCTTCATGGCGAAGTTTTCCGAGTGGATTCCGAAGGCGTCGAAGCCCATCGGCTCGAAAACGTTTTTCCCCGTCAGGCGCTGGAAGCGCCCATGTACGTCCGCGCCGGTGAAAGCGTAGATGTTTCCGACGTGGAGCCCCTCCGCGGAGGGGTAGGGGAACATCATGAGATTGTAATAGGGGGCGGCAGCGGAGCGGAGCGCGGCCTCGGTGAAGCGGTTCGTTCCCCGCTCCTCCCAGCGGCTCTGCCACTTCGATTCGACCTCTCCCGGGCGGTAGCGGTCGGGCTCCTGGTTGGCCATGCGGGGAATGTTAATCCCCGGGGTTCATGGGACCAAGGCGCCGCGGGCCGCGACCTCACCTCGCCCGAATGACGATGCTCCCCGAGAGGGTTGAGGCCTCGACGGACCCGTTCCCGTTTCCAGTCACGAAGGTGGCCGTCTCGGAGGGACCGAAACGGCCGCTCCGGGCGATGTCGTCCGGCACTCCGGGAAGCGCGACGCTGATGGATCCCGAAAGGGTCTCCAGCTCGAAGCGGGCGGCCGTGGCGGGGTCGAGCGCCATCTCGACGCGCCCCGAGAAGCTCTCGATGGCGATTTCGCCTCCCGGAGCGAGGGATCCGGTGAAGGTCACTGACCCCGAAACGGTCTCGAGGTCCAACTCACGCACGGGCGTCCCCGAAATGACGGTCACGGCCCCGCTCACGGATTCGGCGTCCAACGCTCCCACATTCCCCTCCAGGCGCACGCTCCCGCTCACGCTCTCCAGCTGGGCTTCCGCCGCCGTCCCCGCGTAACTCACGGAGCCCGAGACCGAGCTCAGGCGCACCTCGGGGGAATCCCCCGCGTAAGTAACGGAACCACTCACGCTCTCGAGGGAGACCGAGTTGGCGTTTCCCGTCGCCCGTACCTCTCCGGAAACGGATTCCGCGTCGAGCTCCACGCCCGCTGGAATTCGGACCGTGAGTGTGCCGCCGCCTCCATTCCCGCGGATATTCCGCCGGTCGATCTCCAAAGAGAAGGATTCGGCGTCGGCGTCAATGTCGAGCTGCTCGAAGGCGGGGTTGTATTGCCCCCTCACTTCGACCTCGTTCCGATTCCAGACCTCGATGGTGATCGAGTGCTGAATGACGTCGATCTGAACTGTCCCGCCCGGACCAAGCGGGCGCAATTCGTTGATCGGAATGTCCTGCCCGAGGAGGGGGACAGCGGTCCAGGCGGCCAGCAACGCCACACCGGCCATCCTCGCGAGCGCCGCACCTTTCGAATGCCGCACCATGGAAGGTTCTCCTTGGGGTTCAGATTTCACGAGGCAGTGCTGCCGCGACCCGGAGGACCCGGAGCTGCGCGTTGAAAAGTGAGTCGAGGGACCGGAGCGCCGGCGCGCTCGCGGGATCCGACTCCAGTGCGGCGCGCACCCGCGCGATCGCCTCTTCGATGACGGCGAGGTTTTCGTCCACGACCTGAACCGTCTCCGGGTCGAGCTGGTCGCGCGTGTCGGCGAGGATCCGCTGGAGCTCGGAGATGGAGGGGGCGTACGCGCCTTCGAGGAGGGCCGCGGTACGCGCGCCCACGAGCTCGCGAGCGTTGGATTCCGGCGCCGGCGACGCGCTCGAGGCGACGTCACCGGACCGGCCCCCCAGCCAGGAGGGGAGGCTCACGAGCCCCCACGAGAGTCCGATGGCGAGAACCAATACGGCGGCCCAGCGGAGACCGCCCGCCCAGCCGGGCATTCCCGCGGCGCCTCGCTCCGAGGGATCGTCGCCCCCGCCGAAGTGGGGCGTGAAGGTCGCGTGTCCGCTACTGATCCCGTCGGCCGCACCCACACGGCTTTGGGCCCGCGCTGCCCTCCACGCCCCCGGTCCAGCGATACGATCTTCGATCGCGTCCCATTCTCCTTCCGGTGGCGCCACATCCACCGCGAGTTGTCGTGCCCCCTCCCTGAGCCGCTCGATCGAGTCGAGCGCGCTCCGGCAGTCGGCGCAGAGGGTGAGGTGCTCGGCCAGCGCTCGCCGCTCGCTCGCCGAGACGAGGCCGTCGGCGAGATCTTGAAGCTGTTCGTCGGATGGATGTGTCATCGTTCCAATGCCTCTCGAAGCAAGCGTCTCGCCCGGTGGAGCTGGGCCTTTACCGTTCCCTCCGCCACCCCCAGGCGATCCGCGATCTCACGGTGTTTGTAACCCTCCACGTCGTGGAGGAGGAAAATCGTCCGCGCCCCGTCCGGGAGCGCCTCGACCGCGCGCTCCAAATCCACCCGCTCTTCCCGGCCGATTCCGCGGGCGGAGGCCGCGGACTCCACCGCCCCCTCGTCTTCGCGCATCCACTCGCGATGCCGCGCGTCACTTCGGAGCCGGTCGAGGATCAGGTTGACCGCGAGGCGGTGGAGCCAGCTCCCGAAGTCGCTCTCGCCCCGAAAGGATCCGATCCGCTCCCAGACGCGAACCCAGACGTCCTGCGACCACCCTTCCGCCTCGTCTCCTCCCCTCGCCATCCGCAGGCAGACGCCGAAGACGCGGCCCCGGTGCGCGCGGTAGAGCGCCTCGAAGGACTGGACGTCGCCGTCCCGTGCCCGGACCGTGAGGGCGCGAGGGTCTCCTGGGTTTCGCGAAAGCGTCGTGGACTCCACCCGGTTCCGTGGCTCGCCGTCCAGAGGGTGCTTGCAACCTTTCGATCCTCTCCACTCGTCATTACATACGACGAGAGGATTTCGCAAAAGGTTTGAATCTCGAGAGGAGGAGGGGAGCGATGCCTGCCCGGAATCTCCTGGGCGACCTTGTGGACGACGTTAGATACGCAATTCGCCAACTTCGGAGGTCCCCCGGATTCGCCGCCGTCGCGATCGTCACCGTCGCTCTCGGGATCGGCGCGAACTCGGCCGTCTTCAGCGTCCTCGACGGCGTCATCCTCAAGCCGCTCCCCTACGCGGCCCCCGAACGGCTCGTGAACATCACGACCGCCTTCCCAGGGCAAGATTTCGACCGCTTCTGGGTCTCCCCACCAGAGTTTTACGAGCTGCGGGAGTGGAACGAGGTCTTCGACGAGGTCGGCGGATATCGGATCGGGACGGGATCCATCGAAACGGACGACCGGCCCCTTCGCGTTCCCTCAGCCGTCGCAACCTGGACCCTCTTCCCCACCCTCGGCGTCGCGCCCGTCCTGGGGCGCGCCTTCACCGAGGAGGAGGATCGGATGGGGGTCGCGCCGGTCGCGATGATTTCCCTCGGCCTCTGGGAGCGCGCCTTCGCCGCCGATCCTGCGATCCTGGGCCGGACGGTTCGGGTCGGCGGTGAGGCAACGACGATCGTGGGCGTCCTCCCCGAAGGGTTCGACCTGGAGGACGCGGGGGTGGATCTCTGGACCCCGCTCAACCGCGCGCAGAACGTGGACCCGAACGACCACGCGAACCGCCGCGGGAATCACTTCATCAACGTGATCGGCCGGCTCTCCGACGGAGTGACGCTCGAACGAGCCGCGGCCGATCTGGACCGCCTCGAGATGCGCTGGCCGGAGGAGTACGGGACGACCCACGCGATCAGCGCCGAGGGGCACCCGATCACCGCCACCAACTTCGTGGACGACGCGTACGGTGAGGTTCGCGCGACGATCCTCCTCCTCATGGGGGCCGTGAGCTTCGTCCTCCTCATCGCCTGCGCGAACGTCGCGAGCCTTCTCCTCGCCAAGTCCGAGCGTCGCACTGGGGAGGTCGCGGTCCGCGTCGCCATGGGCGCGGGGCGAGGCCGCCTGACCCGACAACTTCTGACCGAGGGGGTGATTCTCGGCATTCTCGGCGGAGGAGTCGGACTCCTTCTCGGACGCCTCGCGATCGGCGCGATCCTTCGCGTGAATCCGGACGGAGTGCCCCGCACCGCGGAGATCGGGCTGAACGGCACGGTCGTGGCCTTCACCCTTTTGATCGCTGTGGCGACCGGAGTTCTCTTCGGCCTCGCACCGCTTCTCAGCACGACGCTTGCGCGGGTGGGGAGCACCCTGAAAGCCGGGGGCACGCGCACGACGCGGGGCACCTCCGCGGTCCGGGTCCGGCGGGGGCTCGTGGTTGCGGAAATCGGTCTCGCGGTGATCCTCCTCACCGGGTCCGGGCTGTTGCTCCGTTCCATCCTCGCCCTCCAGAACGTTGATGCCGGATTCGAGCCGGAGGGGGTCCTGACCGCGCAGCTCTCCCTGCCCACCTCCGGATATCCCGAAAACACGGACGTCGGGGCGTTTTACGGGAGGCTACTCGATCGGCTCCGCGCGCTTCCGGGAGTGGTGGCCGCGACCGCGACCTCTGCCTTGCCGCCGGTCCAGACGCTCAATGCGAACGACACGGAGTTCGAGGGCTTCGTTCCGCGACCGGATGGCCCGTCCCAAAACGTGGACTATTGGACGGGGATCGAGGCCGATTTCCTCGAAGCGATGGGAGTGGAGATCGTCGAGGGGCGCGGGTTCGAGCCGGCGGACGCCGGGCCGGATGCGCCCGTCATGCTCGTGAACGAGCGCTTGGCGGAACTCTTTTATCCTGGCGAAAGCGCCGTCGGCCGCCGGATTCGTCCGTTCGGCTATGAGAACTGGCTTGTCGTCGTCGGGGTGGTGGAGAACCTGAAACAGTCCGGTCTCGACGGGGAGGTCGGAACGGAACTCTATTTCTACCACCCGCAGGTCACACAGCTCGGCCTCTCGTATCGGACGATGTACCTCGTCCTTCGCACCACGGGGGACCCGACGTCGCTCGCACCATCCGTCGAGCGAGTCGTGCGTGAGCTCGACGCTTCTCTCCCGGTTTCGGACGTCCGGACCATGGAAGAGAACGTCGCGCGCTCCATGGCTGCACCGCGTTTCCTCACTCTCCTCCTCGGCCTCTTCGCCGGGGTCGCCCTTCTTCTCGCCGGAGTCGGAACGTACAGCGTCATGGCGTACACGGTGGCGGAGCGCACGCGGGAGATCGGGATCCGGATGGCGATCGGGGCGGAGGCGGGGAAGGTGCGGGCGCTGGTCCTGCGCCAGGGCGGGATGCTCGCAGCGATCGGGGTCGCCGTCGGCGTCCTGGGTTCGCTGGCTCTCACGCGATTCCTGGCGTCGCGTCTTTACGAGATTCAGCCCACGGACCTCGCCACCTTCATCGCGGCGCCCCTCTTCCTCACCGCGGTCGCGCTCGTCGCGAGTTATCTCCCCGCGGTGCGGGCGAGCCGGATGGATCCGGTGGCGGCGCTGAGGGAGGATTGAGCGGGAGAGGGTCGGCCCGAGGTGCGACCGTCAGCGAGCGTCCCAGTTCACGGGGCCGTTCAGAAGACGGTTTCGGAACTCCGTGAGGGTATACCGCGTCGTCTGCACGCCGACGTCGTACATGGCATCCCAGAGCGGACCCTCCCCGTACCCCATCCCATAGACGGTGATCCGCGTGGAGGCGTCCGAGACCGGATCGAAGAGGTATGCGGTGTGGGCCTCGCGCACGGTCTCGAGAGGGAAGGGATAACCGGGCGGCACCGCGGCGACCCGCATCGCGAACATCCGGCTCGGGACGTGGGCGAGGATCTCATTTCGGATGTTGCCGTCCGCGCCGAGCCGGGCCGTCCGGTCGTAACTCGCCTCCCAAACTCCTCCGACCTCGAGTTCCACCCCGACGACCGGGGCCATCCAGCTCCGGAGCCCTTCGGAAGTGGTCCAGAGCCCCCAGACCTCGCCGACGGGGGCATCCACCGTGGTCCGGATCGCGAGGACACGCCTTCCCGCGTCGTCCCGATAGGAGACATCCTCGATCGCCGCCGTTCCACCGGCCGCGATCTGCGCGATGGCCGCGGGCGGGCGCCCTCCGAGTGCGCACCAAAGGCCAAATGCCGCCACCCACACGCGGCTCGCTCCGGCGTTCACAACCGGAAGGCCCCCGCACGCACGTTCACGGCCGGAAGGCCCGCGCCCCTCGCGTTCACGGTTGAAAGGCCGCCGCGCCCGCGTCCGCGACCTGGAGATCCTGGTCGGGGCGCACTCCACTCGCCGCGATGGCGCCGACGATCGTGTCGCCGATCCGTATAGGAACGCCCCCGGGGATCGCCGTCGCGTCGGGGATCGCGGTGACCGTCCCTGCCGCGACGCCCGCGACATAGTCGGCCGTGGACATTCCGGCGGCGATCACGGTTTGCGCCTTCCCCATCGCGAAGTCGAAGGAGCGGGCGGAAGCGCCGTCGAGTCGCCGCACGAGGACCGGAACTCCGTCGGCGTCGGTGATCACGATCGTGACCTTCCAGTTGTTCGCCTCAGCCTCGGCCTGTGCGGCGCCCGCCGCCCGTTCCGCCGCAGCGAGCGAAAGCGCCGCCTGCGCCGCCGACTCGCTCGGGGCAGTGAAGGGAAGGGCGAGAAGGAGAAGGGGCAAGGGTCCAAGCACGCCAAACACGCGAAGATTCACGAAACGCTCCATGGGGCGGACTGGAAACTCGAACTGCGGGAGGTGGAGGATACACGGCGGGCGGCTCGAGGGTCCGGAGACTCGTATCCGGCGGATCCGCGATTCTGTACCTTTCGAATGCCCCGGTCCTCGAGGCCGGGGTGATTTTCAACCCCAAACCAAGTTTCAGCTGAAACGCTTCCCGGGGCCGGCATGACGCCAGTCGGCATTCGACCGCGCGGGCCCCGTGCGCGGGTCAGCGCGCCCGCCCTCTCGTTCGCGGTTTTATTCGCCCTGGCCGGGGGTGCGCTCTTCGCCCCGGTGGGAATCGAGGGACAGTCCGTCCCCGAAGCGGATGCGCCGGGGACGGTGGGTCCCCCGCAGCCGGCTCCGACTTCGGCCGCTCCCGCCGCCATGACGCGGGACGCCGCGGGGAACACCACGGTCCGCGCCTTCCGCGTGGACACCCCGATCCAGGCGGACGGTCGCCTCGACGAGCCTTTCTACGCGAACACCCCCGCGGTCTCCGACTTCGTCCAGGCGGTTCCGATCGAGGGTGGCGAGCCCACGGAGCGGACCGAAGCCTGGATGGCCTTCGATGACACGAACGTCTACGTCTCGGCGCGGATCTGGGACTCGGAGGGTGAGGATGGTTGGATCGCGAACGAGATGCGGCGCGACTCGAACCAGCTTCGCGCGAACGACTCCTTCGGAGTCTATCTGGACACCTACCATGACGGGCGAAACTCCCTCGCCTTCTTCGTAAATCCGATCGGGGGCTTCGCGGACCTCCAGATCACCAACGAGGGGAACCCCAACTTCGACTGGAATCCGGTAGCGGAGGTTCGGACGGGCCGCTTCGACGGGGGATGGACGGTCGAGATGGCGATTCCTTTCAAGTCGCTTCGTTACCGTCCGGGAGTCGAGCAGGTGTGGGGAATCCAGATGCGGCGATCCGTCCTCCGCGACAACGAATGGATCTACCTCACCCCGCTCCCCCTCCAGGTCGTCGGGCCCGGCTCCAACGGGGTCTTTCGGGTCTCGATGTATGGCGACCTCGTCGGAATCGAGGCACCCCCGGTCGGCCGCAACATCGAGGTGAAGCCCTACCTGACCTCCGGGCTGAGCACGGACCTGGTCGCCGACCCGGCCATCGAGAACGACTTCGCGGCCGACGTGGGGCTCGACGTCAAATATGCCGTCACGCAGAACCTGACGCTCGACCTCACCGTCAATACGGACTTCGCGCAGGTCGAGGTGGACGAGCAGCAGGTGAACCTCACCCGCTTCAATCTCTTTTTTCCGGAGAAGCGGGAGTTTTTCTTGGAGGGGCGCGGGATCTTCGATTTTGGGGTGGGAGGCACCGGTCCGGGAGGGCCGGGCGGTGGTGGCGGCGGTTCGGCCCCCACTCTCTTCTACTCGCGGCGCATCGGAATTCAGGGGGGCGACCCGGTCCGGGTGCTCGGGGGCGGGAGACTCACGGGGAAGATCGGTTCCTTCGACGTCGGCGTGTTGAGCATCCAGACCGCCGACGAGGCCGAGATCGGCGCCGTGTCCACGAACTTCTCCGTGCTGCGGCTCCGGCGAGACATTTTTTCGCGGAGTAACATCGGGGTCCTCCTCGAAAACCGCTCCCGCTCGCTCGCGGCGCCCGGCGAGTCGAACCAGGCGTGGGGGGTGGACGGTTCCTTCGGATTCAACGACGAGGCGAACTTCGTCACCCACTATGCGCGGTCGCGGACGCCGGGACTCGAAGGGAACGACCAGAGCTACCGGGGGCGCTTCAACTACGACACGGACCTCTTCGGGGGAAGCCTCGACTACCTCGTCGTGGGCGACGACTTCAATCCCGAGCTGGGCTTCGTGCGCCGCAGGGGGTTCCGGCAGACCTAGCTTTCGGCGAGTTACAGCCCGCGGCCGGCGTCTATCTCCTGGATCCGGCAGATCACGTTCGCGGGGAATCTGGGATATTTCGAAAACGACGTGGCCGGCTTCGTGGAGAGTCGGTCCCGGGGTGGGCGGGTGCAGGTGGACCTCGAAAACGGCGACGCCATCACCCTGAACGGCTCCGACAACTACGAGTTCCTTCCGGAAGACGAGCGCATCTCGGGCGCGCTCTTCGAGGCGGGGCGCTACTCCTACACCGACTTCCAGGCCAGCTACCGATTCGGGCCCCAGCGTCCCTGGCAGGGGAATCTCAGCGTCCAGTGGGGCGAGTTTTACACCGGGGACCGGCTCTCGGTCGGGCTCGGGAATGGCCGCATCGAGGTCACTCCACGGATCTCTCTGGAACCGAGCCTCGAGTTCAACTGGCTCGACCTCCCGCAGCAGCAGGAACCAGGGGAGTTCGACCAACATGTGGCCCGCACGCGGGTGACCTACACCATGACCCCGCGCGCATATCTGAGCGGGCTCATTCAGTACAACACGGGTAGCGACAGCTTCAGCGGCAACTTCCGGCTCCGGTGGGAGTGGGCGCCGGGGAGCGAGCTCTTCATCGTCTACACCGAGGACCGGAGCACCGATGTCCTGGGGGACCGCTGGTCCGAGCTCTCGAACCGGGGGCTCATGATCAAGGTGACGCGGCTCTTTCGGCCGTAGGAGCCCGCGTCAGCGGCCTCGGCGCATCGCCGTCAGCGTCCGGTCCAGGGCGTCCGCGAAGGACCGCTTGTCCCGGTCCGTGTAGGGCTTCGGTCCCCCGGTCTCCACGCCCGTGGACCGGAGCGAATCCATGAAATCGCGGATCGAGAGGCGCTCCCGCACGTTTTCCTCGGAGTAGAGCTCGCCACGCGGGTCGATCACCACGACGCCGCGTTCCACGAGCGTCGCCGCGAGCGGAATGTCCGCAGTCACGGCGATGTCTCCCGCCTCCGCGTGGTCCGCGATATGGCGGTCGGCGACGTCCGGTCCGCCCTGCACGCGCACGGCACTCAGGTGCGGGTTGTTCAGGGGGAGGGTCAGCCGCTGATTCGCGACCAATACGGTCCGAATCTCGAGGCGCAGGGCGGCCCGAAAAACGACTTCCTTCGCCTCGCGTGGGGCCGCGTCCGCGTCGATCCAGATCTTCAATTCCGACCCTCGGCGCGGGGAGCGGGGGAGGGGGCGCCCGCCCGCCGGCCTAAAGCGCGCCCTGCGCGAGGATCATGACGGCTCCCGCGACGACGATGTAGAAGAACTCGATCAGAATCGCGGCCGAGCTCTTCTTCACGTACGCGCCGGAGGAGGCCACGAACATCGCAGCCGCAAGGATCGCGAGGATCGCCGTGAAGAGGGCGTTCGTGGTCGCCGTGATTCCCACCACCGTGGCCAGGAGGAAGAGAGCGGCGAACTGCGAGACCATCGCGCCCACCGGCATGGAGGAGGCCGAGCCCAACTGCACTCCGGCGCCCGCCGCCCATTTCACGCCGAACACCTTCGGGCTGTACCAGAGCCATCCCACCAGAAACGCTGCCACCGCCCCGAGAACGACAGCCAGCCAGTTCACCGCACTGAAGTCTTCCATCGTGAGGTCCTCAATTGCGGAAGGGAGGTCACTCTGCCGGGAATGGCGGATTCGGCGCGAACGGCGACGAAACGCTCCACGGTAACCTGGGAGCTTCTCCGGGGACAGAAAATCTTCGTCGCTGGAGCCGCCGCCCTGACGCGCCCAGCTCGCCTAGTCCAGGATCTCGAACGGATCCGCCCGCTGAGGCGAAGCGCCTCGGGACGAGGCCGGAGGAGGGCCGGGTCAGTTGAGGACGAGTCGGAGCGCGCGTCCGTCGCGCGTGCGGTAGGTGGCGAAGCCCCGGCGATCCAATGTGAAGATGTCGTCCAAGCTCAGGATCTCGGCGAGGAGGAGGAGTGTCGCGTCCGCGAAGTCCATCGGCGTGTCGAGGTATTTTTCCATCAGTGCGGCCGCCTCGTGGAGCTCGGTCGCCCCACAGAGATCGTAGATCTCCAGGGCACCGGCCGTGGCGAGCGCGGCGAGGTGACGGGGCCCGGCCCGATCGGCCGCGACGAAATGCATGGCCTCGGTCACCACGGCGCTGGTTGTCGCCAATCGCCCCCGAAACGCGTCCCAGCATACCGAGACCTCCCAGTGCGCGGGATCGTCCGCGTCGAGGTACGCAACGAGGGGTCCCGTATCCAGGAGCCAGACCTTCAACGGCGCCAGTTACGCCGATGGAGTTCGGCCCGCCATCCTTCCCGGGTATGGTCTCCCAAGTGCAGGCGCCCCCGGAGCTGGCTGGTTCGGAGTGCGAGAGGCCGTTCCTCCACGGCGTTCCGCAAGATCTCCCGCGCCGTCTCGGACAGGGATTTTCCCTGCTCTCGGCCCCGGGCCTCCAGCGCCTCGCGGAGCGCCTCATCCAATCGGATTGTCAACGTCGTACTCATGTGTACATATGTAATACATCGCGTCGCATCCCTCAACGCCGGACGTTTGGCGGAACCACGAAATCTCGAGGGGGTCCAGGGGCGCAGGAATGGCTGGGCTGTATGGCCCGCCCAGCGCCATTAGTCCAGAATCTGGAACGGATCCGCCCGCCGGGGCGCCTCTTCCCGCATCCAGGCCATGAGTCCCGCGAAGTCGCCCTCCCACCTGGACCAGAGGGCGTCGAAGTCGGGGAGGCGGTGAAAGTAGAGGCTCCGCGAGAGGAGGGTCGCATTGTTCAGCGGCTCCGTCGCCAGAAACCCATAGGCTGCGAAGCGGAGACCCGGCTGGACTTGCTCCAAGAACTCCACGCGCGCTTCCCGGTAGATCTCCGCCCGCTCCGCGAGGAGGGCATCCAGCCCCACGTCCGAGAGAGGCCCGGGCACCGCACCGGGGGGCGGGCCGGGGTCCGCGCCGGAGGCGAGCCCCTCTCCTCGCGCCCCCAGCGCATACAGCGCCCGGATCCGCCCCTCGAGCGCCGTGATGAAGCGCGAGATGTCGAGCGCATCCGCCCAGAGGTCGCGCGCCCGAGCGCACTTCACCGTCGCCGGGCCGCCCCCCTCTCGTCCGCAAAAAAACTCGATCGCGGCCGCGTGCCCCACGAAGGTGGCGAAGGACTCGTTGAAGGTCCCCCGGCTACCGATGTAGAGGTGATTGTGCGCCAGCTCGTGGAGGACCGTTTCCACGAGGGAGACGTCATTCTGGCGGAGGAGCGTGGAATAAAGCGGGTCCGCGAACCAACCGAGCGTCGAGAAAGCAGCCGTCGGCCGCAGGTACGTGTCGAACCCCTCCCGCTCCAACTGATCCCGCGCGCGCTCCCCACCTTCGACGGAGAAGTACGCCCGGTACGGCACCCGCCCCGTGATCGGAAACCACCAGGTGCGAAACTCGAGCCGGTCGCGGTAGGCGGCGGAGAGAACGAGCGCGAGTGTGTCGGACGGGAGCGCGGCGAAGGAGGTGTACGAATCTCCCGCGTTCTGGAAGCCGAGCCTCTCGACCGCGAAGAGGCGCGCGTCGTGCACCAGGCGGAGGCTCGCTCGGGTCGCCGGATCCACCGCGGGATCCGTCATCACCTCGGTGAGGGGCTCCCGCGAGGCGAGGATCCGCGCCTGCGCCCAACCCGCCCGCACCACGTAGATCGGGTTGCAGGCGGGAAGGAGAAGGAGCGTGAGGAGGAGGAGCGCGAGCCGGGCGAGGGCGCCGGAGGTCCGAGCCTCATTCGTGTCCATGGGCGCGCCAAGCGCTGCGCCTACTCCTTCTCGCCCAGCACGGCATGCGGATGGAACCGGAGCCCAGGGTTGTGGCCGGCGACGCGGCGAATGTGGGCGACCGCCTCCTGCGCCGAGTCCGTCAGGAAGAGGAGGTCCAGGTCCTTTCCGTCGATCGTCCCCCTCGCGAGGGGACGGTCGCGGAGGAAGTCGAGAAGGGGAGCCCAAAACTCGGTGCCCACGAGGACGAGGGGGAACCCCCAGATTTTTCCGGTCTGGACGAGGGTCGCCGTCTCGAAGATTTCGTCCATCGTGCCGAAGCCGCCGGGGAGGGCGATGAACCCGTACGAATACTTCAGGAGCATCACCTTTCTGACGAAGAAGTGATTGAACTCGACGAATTTGTCCAGGTAGGAATTCGGAAGCTGCTCCATGGGAAGCTCGATGTTGCAACCGATCGAAGTGCCTCCCGCCTCGCGCGCGCCGCGGTTTGCCGCCTCCATGATCCCTGGACCACCGCCCGTCATGACGGTGAACCCCGCGTGGGCGAGCTCGGCGCCGACCTCCCTCCCCAGCTCGTAATAACCGTTCCCTTCGAAGATCCGGGCCGAGCCGAACACCGTGACGCAGGGCCCCACGAAGTGGAGCGCGCGAAATCCCCTCACGAACTCGCTCCCGATCCGCAGGACGCGCATGAACTCCTCGCGCCGGCTCCGCGGCCCCTCGAGGAAAATGCGCTCGTTCTCGCGGGCCGCTGGGGTGCTCGGCTTCGCGTCCTGCCCCATCGGCGCGCTTCCGGCCTTGTCGGGCGGCGCTTTTCCAACAGGCCCGTCCTTTCCGGGCATCAGGCTCCTCCTCCCCCGAACTGGTCTCGCGGCCAGAGCGCCGGACGGGCCTCAGAGCAGAGCGAGATCGGTGTGGCGCCTCGTCGCACGGATCAACCGCGCATCCCGGGTCGCGAGGGGGGCGCTGAGGCGTTCCGCGAGGGCGACGTAGGTAGCGTCGTACGCGGAGAAATTCTCACGCAGCGCCAAGATTCGCTCGAGAAGCGCAGTGTGCCCATGCCGGATGAGGGGGAGGTCCAGGTAGTCCTCCACTACGCCGTCGCCACGGTCCCCGGGTAGGAAGCCCATCCGCGAAAGGCGCCGGACCGCCGATACGACCTCGATGTCGCAAAGCGCGGGGACGTGGAGATCAGCAATTTCGTCCTCGATGAGCGCTGCGACGGGATCGGCGCGACCAGTGCGGAGAAGGATCTCGAGGAGCACCGACGAATCGCAGACCAGCGCGGTCAGCGCGCCCACCGATCCCGTTCTTCACGGATGTACTCCGCTACGGTCTTTGGAAGCTTCACGGGGCTCCGACTCCGGATTCGGGCCAGTACCTCTTGTACCGGGGGTCTCGCCACCTCTCGTTCCAGAATCCCTTGGACGTAATCCGTGAGCGTCTGGCCGCGAGCCTCGGCTCGCTCTACGAGCGCACGGTGTAAGTCGTCGGACACGTTTCTCACCTGGATCATCTTGGGCATGGAAGAACGCTATCACATGTGACGCACATGCGATAGGGGCGGAGCCGGTCGCGGCCCGGGGGGCCTCAGGTCCGCCACCCGAAATGAAACGCGAAGGGCCAGGCGGTGGGATGGCTGGATGGGACCGAAGTGCGCCCGGAGGGATTCGAACCCCCAACCCCCAGATCCGAAGTCTGGTGCTCTATCCAGTTGAGCTACGGGCGCGGGAAACGCGAATTCCAAGATAAGCGATTTCCCTTCGGGTTGCGGGGTCGGAATCCCGGGGCCGATCTTCCAGTGACTTCCCGCACCATTTCCCTTGGAGGACCGTCATGCGTCCGATCGCACGGTTCCGCCCGACACGCGTCCTCGCGCTCCCGGAGCTCGCGTGTTCCGCCCTCATCATTGCCGCCTGCGGACCCGGGGCGGATGCCGGGAATCCGGACGCAGGCGCTTCGGCGGCGGAAGACGTTTCAGCTGAAACGTCCTCCCCGGGCGCGCAGCTGGTACCTCCGCCGCTCACCCCGCCGCCTTACGACCTCGCGATCTGGAACGCGCGGATCGTGGACGGCACCGGGGAGCCGGCGCGCGACGGCGGCGTTCTCGTGGACGACGGCCGCGTCGTCTACGTCGGGCCGCTCAATCCCGACACCCTCCAGGTCGTGGAACGGATGGACGCGGCCGGACGCGTGCTCGCCCCCGGGTTCATCGACCCGCACGCGCATGGCGAGCCCGACGGGGGCGCGCGATTCGCGAACTCCCTCGCGCAGGGGGTGACCACGATCCTCCTCGGACTCGACGGAACGAGCCCGCGAGCGGGCGAGCTCGCAGGGCTCCTGGCCCGAATCGAGGCGTCGCCGCCCTGGGTGAACGTCGGCTATCTCATCGGGCACGGGACGCTTCGGGGAGAAGCGGGGCTCGGCGGACCCGCGAACGCGGCGGGGCGGGAGCGGCTCGCCGCCCTCGTCGAGACCGCGATGGCAGCCGGCGCGTTCGGCCTTTCCACCGGGCTCGAGTACGATTCCGGCCGCCCGGCGGATCTCGAGGAGCTGGCCGCGGCCGCCCGCCCCGTCGCCGCGCACGACGGGATCGTCATGAGCCACATGCGGAGCGAGGACGCGGACCAGGTCGAGGCCTCGATCGAGGAGCTCCTCGAGCAGGGGCGCCGCTCCGGCGCGCGGGTGCATGTGTCGCACATCAAGGTCGTGCTCGGGAGCGACCGAGCCCTCCTCGACCGGATCTTCGCCCGCATGGAGCGTGCGCGGGCCGAAGGTCAAGAAGTGAGCGCGGACGTCTATCCCTACACCGCCAGTTACACCGGCCTCTCCATCCTCTTTCCGGACTTCGCACGGGGGGGCGCGGACTACCCGGCCGTCGCCGTGAGCCGGCGGGCGGAGCTGGCCGAGTACCTGCGGAATCGGATCAATGCCCGGAACGGCCCGGAGGCGACCCTCTTCGCATCGGGGCCATACGCCGGGAGCACCCTTGCCGAGGCGGCGGCCGCAACGGGGAGGCCCTTCGAGGACATTCTCATCGAGCTGGGACCGAGCGGTGCCCGCGCCGCTTACTTCGTGATGGACGACGCCTGGATGAGCACCTTCCTCCTCGATCCCCACACCGTGATCTCCTCGGACGGAAGTCCTTCCATGGAGCACCCGCGCGGCTACGGCTCCTTCGCTCGCGTGATCCGGCGCTTCGTCGTGGAGGAGGGGACGCTCTCGCTGGAAGAAGGGGTCGCGAAGATGTCTGGGCAGACGGCGGCGCTCTTCGGGCTCTCCGATCCGGAACAGCAGGAGGTCCCGCGCGGACTCTTACAGCCTGGGTTCGCGGCCGACCTCGTTCTCTTCACTCCGGAGAACATCGAGGATCCGGCCGACTTCGAGGAGCCGCATCAGCTGGCGCGCGGGATGGACTTCGTGTGGGTCAACGGCGTGGTCGCGTGGGAGGCGGGTGCAGTGGAAGCTCCTGCCGGCGCATCGGCGCCGGGGCGGGCGCTCCGGCAATGAGGTCCCCAAGCTTGCGTTTCGCCCGCTCGCCGGACTTCATTGGACCCTTCCGCTCCCGACGATCTCGATCCACGCCCTGACCCCGAGGGATTTTCATGGTGCGCAAAGCCGTCGTCGAGGCAATCGGCACCTTCTTCCTGGTGTTCACCATCGGCATGGTCGTGCTCGAGCCCGGCGCGGGGGGGTTCGCGCCGCTCGCCATCGGTTCCGCGCTGATGGTCATGGTCTACGCCGGCGGACCCATCTCGGGGGCTCACTACAATCCCGCGGTGACCCTCGGCGTGCTCCTCCGCGGGCGGACGAGCGGAAAGGAGCTGGCGGTGTACTGGGCGGCGCAGCTCGCGGGCGCGGCGCTCGCGGCGCACGCCACCCGCTTCCTGAAGGGACCCGTCCCCGTCACGGCCCTCGCGCCGGACGTCCCGAGCGCTCTCCTCGCGGAGTTTCTCTTCACCTTCGCGCTGGTCTTCGTGGTGCTGAGCGTTGCCACTGCGCGCGCCAGCGAAGGGAACTCTTATTACGGTCTCGCGATCGGCTTCACCGTGGTCGCGGGCGCCTACGCGGTCGGGGGTATTTCCGGTGGGGCCTTCAACCCGGCGGTGGCTCTGGGCATCTCCCTCCTCGGCATCTCGCCCTTCGCGAACATCTGGATCTACCTGGTCGCGAACTTTTCAGGCGCCGCGGCGGCGGCGTTCCTGTTCAAGGGTTTGGATCTCGGGGGGGACAAGGCTCCTGGGGCGGGCTTTGCGTGAGGTAGCGATTCAGCCTGTGAACGCTTCGGGAGAGATGGCTCGCTCTGGAAAGTCGGCGAGGAGGCGGGCGTCCGCGGTCACGAGGGGAAGGCCGAGCGCCTCCGCGAGGGCCACGTACTCACAGTCGTAGGCGGAACACGAGGATGCGAGGACGAGCTCCATCACGAGCCCCGCATCGGGGAGGTGTTCCCGCCCGCGAAGGAGCGCCTCGGCCGCCTCGATGAGCTCCATCGCCGCCGAGGCGTCGAGCTCACCCCTTCGGAGATAGCCAGCGAGGACGTTTCGCCACTCGCTTCTCCAGAGGAGGGGCGCGGCCCACTCGGGGTCCCGCTCGATTACCGCTTCGGCCGCTCGCGTTCGCTCGCCCTCGATGAAGAAATAGGCGATGAGGTTCACGTCGGCGACGATCAAGGACGCCCCTCGTCCCGCGCCACGCGGATCGCCTCGTCCGTGAGATAGGGAAGGCGCGCGCGTTCGCGGATCGACCGAGCCTGGGCGAGGAGCTCCGCCGCATCGGCCGGTGCGCTTCCCACGGAGGCCTCGAGCCGCCGGATCACCTCGCTATTGAGGCTCCGGCGGTTCCGTTCCGCCGCTTCGCGGAGTTGGACGAGGAGGGGCTCCCCGAGGTTCTTGATGGTGAGGTTCGGCATGGGCCCGCAGTGGTTCCATTATGCAACCGTAACGGAACCTAACGCGGTGAGACCCGGCATTCAACGGGCTTCGTGCGCTACCGAGGGGACCGAGAAGGACCTTCACGTCCGGGCGGCCCTAGCGGAGCGCTTCCCACTCCGAAGGATCCGCGGCGGGGGAAATCACATCCCTAACGATCCGACCCCGATCCAGTGGTACCGTGATGGTTCGGCCATCGGCAAGGTCCACGGAGAGCCGGTCGTCCGAAAAGTACACAGCCTCAACACGCTCGCCGGAGTTAACCGAGGAAGGGGTCATTCCAGGCCTCCAAGAGCCGCGCTCTGTGCTCGACCACCAATTGTTCGATTCGCCGAAGCTCATATGCACCGTAACCGACGTTTCGTGCCGACGCCACTGCGTCAAGCCAGGACTT
Source organism: Gemmatimonadota bacterium (assembly GCA_040882465.1). Lineage (NCBI taxonomy): Bacteria > Pseudomonadati > Gemmatimonadota > Gemmatimonadota bacterium. The sequence continues at coordinate 30,981 of JBBEBG010000027.1, read as the reverse complement.
CGCGGACATCCGCTCACGATCGACGTGAACGTGAGGGGGTTCGGGGATATCGTGGCTGACGAAAAAGGACTGATCGGGCCCGGACCGGAGAACCGTCGGCACGTCGAAGGTTGGCACTTTTCCGCCTCCGGCGGTGGCGGAATCCGCGAATGGACGAAGCCTCGCGCGTCCTTCGGGGCGTCTCCATGGGAGATTGATTGCGCGTGCTCCTGGGTCAGCCTTCGGCGCCCTTCCGCCGGAGGATCACATGCGTCACCTACTCCGACGCGGCGAACCGAGCCACCTCGTAGCCGAGGGCGAGCATGTCGTTTCCCTCGAACAGCGATTCCCCGTCGCCGAGAAGGATCGGCGCGATCGCGATGTGCAGCTCGTCGATGAGCGGGGCCTGGACGTACTGTCGGATCGTGTCGGCGCCGTCGCCACCGCTCGCGCGCTGGAAGGTGCGGGTGGAAATGAACCAGTCGTGCAGGGCCTCGCCGCCCACGCCGAGGGGCTCCTCGCGCGTCTGGTTCGGGCCGGCACCGAAGCCGTCCAAGGATATGGCGAAGGATTCGACGCGGAGGAGGGCCATCGTTCGTCTGTTGGGTGGCTCCGACAACGGACCTACTTCCGTAGGACCTTTTCCATCGCCTTTCCCCTGGCCAACTCGTCGACCAGCTTGTCCATGTAGCGGATCTTCTGCATGAGCGGGTCCTCGATCTCCTCCACGCGATATCCACAGATCACCCCGGTGATCTTCGAGACGTTCGGGTTGATCCGAGGGGCTTGGGCGAAGAAGGTCTCGAGGTCGACTCTGTCGGCGATCACACGTGCGAGCGCCTGATCATCGTAGCCCGTGAGCCAGTGAATGACGGCGTGCACCTCTTGCTTGGTGCGGCCTTTCTTCTCCGCCTTGGCGATGTAATGCGGGTAGACGCCGGCGAACGACATTCGGAAGACCCTCGTGTTGTCCATGGCGGTACTGGTTGGGGTTGGAGTTGGGGATCAGGGAAAGATCCCGCGCTCGCTGTAAGCGGACTGGATCTGCTCCAGGGCGACCACGTAACACGCGGTCCGGAGGTCGCAGGGCCGGCGCTCCGATTCTTCTCGGACACGTTGGTAGCTTCGGAGGAGCCGACGCTTCAGTCGACCGTCCACCTCCTCCAGGTCCCACCGCTCGTTATTCCTGTTCTGGCTCCACTCGAAGTAGGAGACGGTCACGCCGCCGGCATTGGCCAACACATCCGGGAGGACGTCGATCCCACGTTCGCGGAGGACGATGTCCCCCGCCGGCGTCGTGGGTCCATTCGCGCCCTCGGCCACGACCTTCGCGCGGAGCAATCCCGCCACTCGCGCGTCGATCACGTTCTCGACCGCCGCAGGGATGACGATGTCGGTCTCCACGGACCAGAACTCGTCGACCGAAATCGCCTCGGCTCCCGGGAAGGCCGCCACGCTTCCAGTCTCGCGGACATAGTCGCGGAGGGCCTCGAGGGGGATCCCGTCCGTGTTCGCGATCGAACCCCGGTGATCCATGACGGCGATACAGCGCGCCCCGATCGCCCCGAGGAGGACCGCGGCGTTGGAGCCGACATTCCCGAATCCCTGCACGGTGAAGGAGGCGCCCGATAGGCGCAGGCGATGGAGGAGGGCCCACTCCTCCACCAGATCGACCAGGCCCTGGCCCGTCGCCTTCTCGCGGCCCTCGCTCCCGCCACAGGCGATGCTCTTCCCGGTGACGACACCGCGGTGGAGGTTTCGGCCGGCGTAGCCCACGGTGTTGACGTACGTGTCCATGATCCAGTTCATGGTCTGCGCGCTCGTCCCCATATCCGGCGCCGGGATGTCGTAGTCGGCGCCGATGTTCGTGCCCAGCGCGTGGGTGAGCCGGCGCGTGACGCGCATGAGCTCGTCGGTCGAGTGGCCGCTCGGGTCGATCCGGACCCCTCCCTTGGCACCGCCGAGGGGAAGGCCCACCAGCGCGCACTTCCAGGTCATGAGCGCCGCGAGCGCCATGACCTCGTCCATGGAGACGTCCGGGTGGTAGCGGATTCCGCCCTTGTAAGGGCCGAGGATGTTGTTGTGCTGGACGCGGTATCCTTGGAAGAGCCGGTAGCGGCCGTCGTCCATGCGGACCGGGAAGTTCACCTGGATCACGTTCTTGGGTTCGTCCAGGATCACGCGGACGTTCCCGTCGAGTCCGATCAGGTCGGCGGCGCGCCGGTATTGTGCCTGGGTCGCCTCGTAGAAGCTCGGCTCGGCCTTCGTCGTGGTCGGGGTCATCGGAGATCGGGCGGCATCCGCCTCAGGATCATCGGCGGGGAATCGGTGAGGTCGCAGACGGAGGGCGGGTCCATGCTGCTCTAAAAGTAGCGTGAACCACGGATCGCCGTGAAACGGGCCGATGGTCCCGGGGAGGAAGGTGGCGGGGGCCGTCCCGGGCGCGCATGATCATGATGATGCTCCCGCATGACGCTCCCGCCTCCGCGGATCCCGGGCCCAGGCAGGTCGCTAGCTGGTGGGCAACCGTTCGTCGAGACGTGCCGTCAACCGAAGTGAGGAATCGATGATCTCGTACGCCTTCGCCCGGCGCGGCCGGGCCCGCCCCGCCGTCCTCGCGTGGGGCATCGCCACACTCGTTTTCGCCATCGCAGGCTGCGTAGGGTGGGCCGGCGGAGGCGGACCCGTTGGGGCGGAGGCGCTCACGGCGCGTGCCGCTCAGGTCGTGCGTTCGGACGTCGGAGTCGTGGCGAGTGCGTCGGTGCTGGCCACCGAGGTGGGGGCCGGGATCCTGGCCGCGGGGGGGAACGCCGTCGACGCCGCGGTGGCCACCGGCTTCGCCCTAGCGGTGACGGAGCCGTCCATGTCGGGGCTCGGCGGGCGGGCGAGCACCCTGATCCGCCTCCCGGATGGAGCGATCGTGGGCTTCGATGGTCTGAACCAGGTGCCGCATGGTTACGCACCGGAGTCGGGACTTCCCCCCGGCTACGAACGTGCAGCGATCCCCGGGGTCCCGGCCGCACTCGTGCGGGTTCACGAGGCGCACGGCACCCTCCCCCTCGCGCGTGTGATGGAGGGGGCGATCCGCCTCGCGGAGGAGGGCTTCGCGCTCCCGGCGGACGAGGCCGCGCGCTGGGCCGGGGGTGTCGGCGACCTTGCGGAGTATCCGGCCTCCCGGGAGCTCTGGCTCCGGCCGGATGGATCGCCGAGGGAGGCGGGGGAACGGTTCCGAAACCCGGATTTGGCCCGGGCGCTACGGGCGATCGCGGCGGACGGGTGGGCCGGCTTCTACTCCGGGTGGGTTGCCGACTCCATCCACGCTGAGATGACGCGCCTGGGCGGCTTCATCACGAGGGAAGAGCTCGCGGGCTACGACGCGCTGTCCGCCATCCCCGCCCGGGGGAGCTACCGGGGCTACGAGATCGCGTCGAACTTCCGCCCCGCCGCGGGGCACGCGGTCGTGGAGGCCCTCCAGATCTTGGAGGAGGTGGGCGTGCCTGAGGCGGATGAGGGGGCGCGGTGGGCAGCCGTGGTGAGCCAGGCGATGCAGCTGGCGATCTCCGACCGCAACGGGAACCACGGTTCGGAGGAGGAAAGCGCCGCGGTCCTCACCTCCAGGGAGCATGCGCGCACACGCGCCGAGGAGATCACGGTTCCGACGGCGGTCGGGGTGGGCGTGGGGTCCGGCGTCGGATGGGGCCGAGGCGTGGGCCAGTTCGGCGAAGTCGGTGCCGAGATCGCGAGGGAGTGGAGCTTCGACGTCCCTCCCGGCACCCTCGTCACTTCGCCCTCGGACCGCGAGGCGACGACCCATCTCGTCACCGCCGATGCGAGCGGGATGGTGGTGACGCACACGCAATCGAACGGTCCCGCGATGGGGACGCGCCTGACCGCTTCAGGCCTGGGGTTCTTCTATGCGACCCGCCTCGGGAGCACACCGGGGTCGCGCCCCTCCTCCACGATCGCGCCGACCCTCGTCCTCCATCCGGACGGTCGCCCCTGGTTCGCCCTCGGGGGAGCGGGAGACGCACGCATCATCTCCGCCGTGATCCAGGTCGTGAGCCGCCGCATCGACCATGAAATGACCCTGCCGGAGGCGGTCGCCGCTCCACGCGTCCATCCCAACGGGCTCACGGGAGTGTCCGTCGAGTCCGGGCCGGTGGGCCGCTGGGAGGCCGCGGACCTCGCCCTCCTCCGCGAGCAAGGGTTCGAGGTCGAGGGGCAGCCGTCCGGCTTCTTCGGGCGCGTCCACGCCGTGGAGTTCGAAGCGGGCGGGCTCCTCGGGGTGGCGGAGCCGCGGTGGACCGGGAGCGCCGTGGGGGTACGCCGGGAGTGACGCGACCGGCGGACGCCTGATCGGCGCCTCCCCCGGCCCGCCGCAACCTGGGATCGCGGCTTTCAGGAAGCGGTCCGTTCCCGTCGGGCCACTCCGGTTTCGTAGGCTGCCTGTTCCACCGCTGATGCGACCGCGGGGGTGACCCGCCGATTGAAGATCGAGGGGATGATATAGTCGGCGGTCAGCTCGACCTCGGTGATGCAGTCGGCGATGGCGTAGGCGGCGGCCAGCTTCATGGCCTCGTTGATTTCGGACGCGCGGCAGTCGAGGGCGCCCCGGAAGATCCCGGGAAAGCAGAGCACGTTGTTGATCTGGTTGGGGTAGTCGCTGCGTCCCGTGGCAATGACCCTGGCATGGGGAGCGGCCTCTTCCGGGGTGATTTCGGGAATGGGATTGGCCAGGGCAAAGACGACCGGGTTGGGCGCCATGCGGCAGACCATTTCCGCCGTGAGCACCCCTCCGCTGGAGACCCCGAGGAAGAGGTCGGTGCCGTCGATCACTTCGGATAGCGTCCCCGTCCGCTGGTCGGGATTGGTTTCGGCCTTCCACCAATCGAGGCCCTCCTCCTCGCGGCCGCGGTGGATGACTCCGTGAAGGTCGCAGCCAACGAGGTGCCGCACCCCTCCGGCGACGAGCATCTTCGCACAGGCGGTCCCGGCGGCTCCGGCGCCTGAAACGACGACTCTCGCTTCGGCGAGGGTCTTCCCCACGACGCGGAGCGCGTTGATGGCGGCAGCGAGTACGACGACGGCGGTTCCGTGCTGGTCGTCGTGAAAGACGGGGATGTCGAGGGCCTCGCGCAGGCGGCGCTCCACCTCGAAGCAACGGGGGGCCGAGATGTCCTCGAGATTGATGCCGCCGAAGCCCGGCGCGATCGCCTTGACGGTGGCGACGATCGTATCGACATCCGTGGTGTCGAGACAGAGGGGAAAGGCGTCGATGTTGGCGAACTCCTTGAAGAGCATCGCCTTGCCCTCCATCACCGGCATCGCTGCGGCGGGGCCGATGTTTCCAAGGCCGAGGACGGCGGTTCCGTCGGTGACAACGGCGACGCTGTTGCGCTTGATCGTCAGGGTGAAGGCCTTGGCCGGGTCCTCGTGGATGGCGGTGCAGACCCTGGCAACCCCGGGGGTGTAGGCGCGTGAAAGGTCGGCCCGGGTTTGGATGGGGATCTTGCTCTTCACCTCGATTTTCCCCCCGAGGTGCAATAGAAAGACGCGGTCGGAATAGTGGAGGAATGTGACCCCGGGCAGGTTGCTGACCGCTTCGATGATCTCCTGGGCGTGTTGGTCGTTGCCCGCGGCAAGGGTGATGTCGCGGACGAGTTGGTGGAAGTCCGCCTCGACGATATCGACGGCTCCGATGCTGCCCCCGGCCTCTCCGATGGTGGATGTGACCAAACCGAGGACCCCCGGCCTGTTGGCGAGCTTCAGGCGAAGGGTGATGCTGTATCCGTCGGTAGGGGAGGGTCTCATGTTTGGGGTGATGGACGTCGGCGCGAGAAGTAGGGGCGATTCAAAGGCCGTCTGAGCGTGAAACGCAAGGTAGGACGGGGGTTTGGGGGGAGCAAGGAATCCGGGGGCGAGAGGGCCAGTCCCGCCGAGAACCGCTAGGCGGACCCCGCGAGCTCCCCCGCCCGAGCGTCGAGCTCGTCCCGCACGGCCGATACGGCACGATCCGGCACCCGGCGCTCCTCGGCGAACTCCTCCCATCGCTCGATCGCGCCGCGGGTCCGCTCGAGGATGTCACGGGGCCGCTTGACGCCGAACTCGACCGCCACGTCGAGGAGGTCGGATTCTCGGATGCCCGACACCTTGTCCCGGATCCTCATCTGGTGGTTTGCCGTCCACCCCTCGCCGTGGGCGAAGGTGAGGTCGTAGGCGGGCGCGAGGGACCAGCTTCCCGTCCGGTCCATCTGAAACGAAAGGTTCTTCACATGGTCGTCCTGATTGACGGCCATCACGTTGAAGACGATCCGGTGGAAGGCCTGCCGCAAGGCGTCGTACGCCATTCCCAGGCGGAGGATCGTGCGGAGGTACTCCTCGTACGAGCTGGCTCCGGGCTCGTTGTAGTCCACGTGGATCAACCCCCCGAGCGAGTGCTGATGCAGCCGATCCCCGTCGTCGAGATCGAACCGTCGCACGAGGAGATGCGCGTAACCGTCGATCTCGAGGGTGTGGACGCGGGCCATCTCCACTTCCGCCGCACCAGCCATCGAGGCGTAGGCCGCCTCCACACGGTTGTAGTGCTGTGGAGGCCCGATCTCCCCGTCGCGGTCCACGCCCCCCACGCCATCGAACTTGAGGATGCAGGGCACCTCACCACTGCGAGGCGCGACGCTTCCCGATCGAATCGTTCCGCGCTCCGCATCGAAGTGAACCACGGCCTTCGGGCGCCGGCCCCCCGCCGACGAGCCGATTCGATAGATCTCGGGAACGGCCACGTCCGGCTTTCCGAGAACGATGCGCTTCGCGTCGTGTGCGAGCGCCTGGATATCGAGCGCCTCCCGCCCGGCGTCTCGGATCGGTGGCCCTTCCGCGGGATGGAAGGTCAGCGCGCCGATCGCCCGCTCTCCCACGTAGAGGAGCCGCTGGATCGGGCTCATGGCCCGCGCGGCCTCTCCACGGGCGGCGTAATACGCGCGGATCACGCTTCGGCCGAACGCGTCGGGCAGGGAATCGGCGAGGACGCCCGGAAGTCCCTGGAACGCCTCCTTTCTTCGGAGCTCCTCGAAGCTCTGCGGTCCATGCAGGCCGGTCGGAAGGTGGATCGGGGAGATCTCGAGCCCGAGGGCGCGGAACTCGTCCGCGTACTCGAAGAGGACGCGCCCGGTGTCGAGCTCCACCAGAGCCCCGACCGTCGTGCCCCAGAGCCGGACCTCTGCTTCCGCCCGGACCTCAGCCATCGCCGGGGGCCGGGCCGCTCGGCGGCTCCACCTGCTGGTCGTCCGCCCCGGCCTCCTCGTTCGCCCCTTCGCTCCCGCCCTCCCCGCTCCGCGCGCGCCGCTTCCGGAGGCGCGCCATCGGGGAGACCTCCGTCACGGGGATGAAGCTGTCGAGGGCAGGGAGGCGTGCATATACACGAAGGAGCCGAACCAGGGTCGAGAGGGTCGGGTTGTCACCGTGCTCGGCACGGTAGAGGGTGTGGCGACCCAGGCCGGCCCGTTCGGCGGCCTCGGACTGGGTCAGGCCGCGTGCCTTCCTGAGGGAGCGCAGCCGTTCACCGATCGCTTCCAGGATCTGGGGGTCGGTGGCTGTAATATATTCTAAATCATTCATTTGATCTCTAAAAACGCCAAAGCCATTGTAAATGATGTCTACAAGGCTAACGAGGGCGACATGATCGTGCAACCCTGGATACATCACATACAATGCCCAATGGCCCGGAATCGGCGGATCTGCATTGGATACGATACGACCAATCCTCAGCGGACAGGAGCGCAGAACGCGAGGAGCCGCTCCTGTCAGCGATCGTCGCTGCGCACGCGGGCGAACCCGATCGGGGTCGATCCCGCCTGACGCGTTCCTTGCCACGCCATCTGCGGCCGGGCATCTTCCCAGTCCATCTGGATCGAGTAGTGCCTCCCACCCGGTGATCCGTGCCGGCCCTTCCGTCAAATCGCGGCGCCCCGTTTTCCGCCGGAGACGATGAGCTTCAGCCCGATTCCCGTATTCGGCGAACTCCGGAAGCGCCTCTCGAATTGGCGGGAAGACCGTCGCCCCGAGACTCCCACGGGACCCCCGCCGACCGAGTCCGACTTCCTTCGCGCCAAGGCCTCCCTCGAACGCCTCCTTCTCACGAACATCCTCCCCTTCTGGCTCCCTCGGATCCTCGACGAGGAAAACGGTGGCTTCCACCTGAATCACGACGTGCGCGGTACGTTCCGAGGGGAGTTCCCGAAAAGCCTCGTGGGCCAGGCCCGGTCGACCTGGTTCTTCGCCCGCTTGGCACGGAGCCCCTACGGCGACCGCACGCACCTGGACGCCGCGACGCATGGCTTCACCTTTCTCCGGGATCGCATGTGGGACGCGGAGCACGGCGGCTTTTTCTGGGCAACGGACGCTTCGGGGCGCACCCCCACGCACCTCGATAAGCACCTGTTCGGGCAAGCTTACGGCCTGTACGCGCTCTCCGAGTATGCTCGCGCTGCTGCAGACCCGCCCGCTCTGGCCTTGGCTCGCGAGCTTTTCCTCACCCTCGACGGGCACTCGCACGACCCGGTGTATGGCGGATACGAAGAGTTCTACCGGCGCGACTGGGCGCCCGTCCCCGCCTCGGAACCGAGCTACATGCACGCGTTCGCCGGTGTGAAGCAACTGAACACCCACCTCCACTGGATGGAGGCGCTGACCGAATACTTGCGCCTCAGCCAGGATCCCCTCGCGCGAGATCGCCTTCTCGAGTTGATCCTCGTGCAGAGCAACGCAGTCGTGCGAAAGACAACCGGAGCATGCACGGACAGGCATGAGCTGGATTGGACGCCGATCGACGTGGCGCACGCGAGGACCAACTACGGGCACGACCTCGAAAACGTATGGCTGCTCTGGGAGGCGTGCGACGCGGCGAGCCTGCCGAACGGGCCCCTGCTGGACCTCTATCGCACCCTCTTCGGGAACGCCCGCAAGCTTGGCTTCGATCGCCGGTCAGGCGGATTCTTCTACACGGGTTCGCCGAACAGGCGCGCGGACATTCGGGTCAAGATCTGGTGGGTGCAGGCGGAGGCATTGGTGTGCGCCCTGCTCATGTACCGCATCACCGGAGAGGCTTCTTATTACCATTGCTTCTCGCGGACACTCGACTGGGTCCTCACGCACCAAGCCGACTGGGAATGCGGCGACTGGCATGCGGTGATCGGTGAGGATGGAGCACCGGCCGGCGACAAGGCCACGAACAAGAACGGCGCATGGAAAACGCCCTATCACAATGGACGAGCGGTCCTCCGGTGCCTGGAGCTGCTGGAGCCGCTCATCGAATCAGATGCGACCTCGGACGACAAACCATGACTGGGCCTAAGGCCTTCGCGCGCTTGACGCTCATCGCCCTGCTCGTCGGGGGACTCGGAGCCGCGACCGCCATCCTAGTCTTACCGCAGCTGCGTTGGCGCGCCACGGTGGTCTTGCTGAAAGCTCGCGGTGGGCTCCCAGACATGAGTTGGGGAGAGCTTCTTCCCATGCTTCACCCGGACGCTCCCATCTACTTGGAGCCGCTCGTCGAAAATCCGAACCCGCACCAGGTGATTACGAACCCGTATCGGTCAGCCGAGGACCTGTCCGAGGGGCAGGGGCTCTTTCGGAGCACATGCACCGCGTGCCACGGGGCCCAGGGCACTGGAGGAGGTGGAGGTCCGGACATCGTGAGCGCCCCCCTCCGGCATGGGGCCTCCGATTGGGCGCTCTATCGCACAATCACCCGCGGAGTGCCGGGAACGGCGATGCCGGAGCATGATCTCCCGCCCCCCGAGGTCTGGCGCATCATCGCCCACTTGCGGGCCCTGCAGGGGTCGGTGGGTGCGGTACCCCGTGATCGGGCCGCTGCTACCCAGGTCGAGATCCGAGCCGTCGCTGGCGAAGAGCTGGATTCGCCGCCGAATGGAGAATGGCTGACGTACTCGGGTCACTACGCTTCGCACCGGCACAGCCCACTCTCCCAAGTCACGTCTGCGAATGTCGGTGCGCTGGAAGTCTCGTGGCTCCTGCAGCTGCCGGCGAGCGACTACCCGATCGAGACCTCCCCGTTGGTGGTGGACGGCGTCATGTTCCTCACGGTTCCTCCGCAACAGGTCCTCGCGGTCGACCTTCGGACACGGGCGCTGCTCTGGAGTTGGGAGCGTGAGCTTCCGGATCGGATCGACGCCTGTTGCGAGTTGGTCAACCGCGGCCTCGCCTTGCTCGGAAACTCGCTCTTTCTGGGGACCCTGGACGCGCACCTCATCGCCTTCGATGCGCGAACGGGCGAGGTCTTTTGGGACGTGGAAGTGGCCGATCACCAAGACGGGTACAGCATCACCAGCGCTCCGCTCGTGGCCGCGGGACTTGTGATCACGGGCGTGGCGGGCGGGGAGTTCGGCGTCCGCGGCTTCCTCGACGCGTACGATCCCAGCACGGGCGAACGGGTTTGGCGCTTCATGACGATCCCGGAACCGGGCGACCCGGGCAGTGAGACCTGGACCGGGGATGCCTGGCGAACCGGTGGCGCACCTACCTGGTTGACGGGATCATTCGACCCGGACCTTGAGCTCCTTTACTGGGGAGTTGGCAACCCCTCCCCGGACTTCCAGGGCGACGCCCGACCGGGCGACAACCTTTTTTCGAGCAGCGTCCTCGCGCTCGAAGTGGCGACCGGACGGCTCCGATGGCACTTCCAGTTCACGCCGCACGACGAGCACGACTGGGACGCCGCGCAGATCCCCATCCTCGCAGACCTCGACGTGGAGGGCACGCGGCGCCGAGCCCTCCTCTGGGCGAATCGAAACGCCTTCTACTACGTGCTGGATCGGGAGACCGGCGAGTTTCTGGGGGCGCGCGCCTTCGCCACGCAGACCTGGGCCGATAGCATCGATGCGAGGGGACGGCCGTGGACTCGACCCGAGGCGCGGCCATCTCGCGGGGGAACCCTGGTTTACCCCGGTGTGGTCGGGGCCACGAACTGGTGGCCGCCCTCCTACGACCCGGTTCGGGAGCTCGTCTACGTGCCGACGCTGGAGCGCCCCAGCGTCTTTTTTTCCGGTGAGGTGCCTGACCGTCGTCCTGGGGAGAATTTCCTGGGAAGCGCGGCCCAGGGGATCGTGGATGGGCCCTATTTCACCGCGGTCCGCGCGTTGCGGGCCACGAGCGGCGAGTTGATTTGGGAGTACCGGCATGCGCCGAGGACCGGAGGAGACGATTACCGAGCAGGGGGACTCTTGAGCACGGCCGGCGGCGTTCTCTTCGGAGGAGACGGAACGCTCTTTTTCGCGCTCGATTCCGCAACGGGCGGCGAGCTCTGGAAATTCGACGCCGGAGGACCGGTCCACGCTCCGGCCATCACGTACGCTCTGGACGGTAGGCAGTTCGTCGCCGTCGTTGCGGGGAAAACGCTGATCGCGTTCAGCCTGGACGAAGGCTGAGTCCCCTACCTTAGCGTGAGGGCGCTCGAGGGCGAGGCGCCCCCGCGCGCAGTAGCGGACGAGCCGTTCGATCCCCCGCCAGTGCTCCGGGCCGAGCTCCCGAATCGCTGCGGAAAGGAGATCGCCGCGATCTCAGGCGCTCTCGGCGCCGTGGGGGAGGCCCGCCGGAGGGTGGTGCGCAGGATCCCGCCGTCTCCAGGTGATTCCGGCGCGCTCGAGGATGGTTCGATATCGGGCGTCGTCGCCAAAGAATTCGTCGCCGCGCTCGACGTGAAAGTAGGCAATGGCCTGGAAGTTGCCGGTTTCGGCGAGGGTCTCTATGGCCGCCAGCGCCAGATCTTTCTGACCGGTCGCCGAGTACGCGCGGGGCGCGCGGAAGAGCGGGAGCGCTCTATGAAGTTGTCCGGAAAGCGGAAGGGCTGGGGATCGCCGGTTTCCTGGAATCGAACCGCGGTTTCAAAATGGGCGGCCTCCACCGACGAGTCGGCCTCCGAGTCGAGCAGCGCGGCCTCCATGAAGAGGACCCGGGCCTCCTCGACCTCACCCGCCTCGAGCCGCATCTCTCCCAGCATTCGCCGGGCTGTGACTCCCGAGCCGAGCGCGATCGCCTACTGGAACCGTGAGGCCGCTTCCTCCACCCTTCCGAGCCGACGCAAGCAGGTCGCCAGATTCGTGATTGCCACGATGGAGACCGGGTCGAGCTCGATGGCCCTCCGGACGGCACGCTCCGCTTCCTCCACCCGTCCCATGCTGAAGTAGAGAAGCCCGGCCCATTGATGGGCTGTGGCGTGACCGGGGTTCAAGGTGATGGCGCGCTCGAACGCGTCCTCTGCCTCGCTCCAGCGACCCCTTGAGGGAAAAGAAAACCCGCGGGAGGCGTGGGCCTTTCCGAGTTCCGGGGCCAGCGCCACGGCCCGTTCAGCGCTCGAGATGCCTTCATCGAGAAAGCTCCCCGCGTCGGCCCTCGTGCCGAGGTTGAACCCGTAGACCGTGTTCGCGTCGGCGAGGCCCGACCAGGCTTCGGCCTAGAGGGAATCCAGCTCGACCGCTCGCCGGAATTCCGCGATCGCTCCCAGGACCGCCTCTCGGGATCGTTGGGCCCAGAGGTAGCGGCCACGGAGGTATGCTTCGTGAGCCTCGGGGATGCGTGTTCCGCCCGCCGCCAACGCCGCGACCACGCCTCCGGTGAGGGACACGCGCAGCTGTGCTGCGATGGCCTCCGCGATCTCCCGCTGGATGGCGAAGACATCCTCCAGCTCTCGCTCGTACGTTTGCGACCAGAGATGGGTGTCGGTATCCGCCGCGATGAGCTGCACCGTGATCCGCACGCGCGACCCCTGGCGGCGCACGCTCCCTTCCAGGATGTGAGCCACGTTCGGCGTGTCGGCGATGAGCTGGATCGGGAGATTCCGGTCCTGGGAAGTGAACGATGAGGTGCGTCCCGGGACTCTGACGCCGGGGAGTTGGACGAGGGCGTTCAGCAGCTCCTCGGTGATCCCGTCCGCGAAGTATTCGTTTGCGGGATCGCCGCTCATGTTGACGAAGGGAAGCACCGCGACCGGAGGCCCGGGGCGAAGCCACCGAACCACTCCGGGAGCGTCGCGATCGTCTCGAGGACGCCGGCGACCTGGAGAACGACCCAGGCGCCCACGATGTAGATTCCGAGGACCTGCCAAAGCGATCGGCGACGGACTTGGCGAATGAGCCGCCTCAGCGGGTCGATGGGGGACGAACATGCCCTCCGGATCGCATAGGTGATGTCGGTGCGGCAACCAACTTATCTCCCGAACTGCCTCGCTCGCTCCAGCACGCAGCCCGGAAAGTACGCGTCCGGATAGGCACGCACGGTCGCTTCGAGCACGGTGATCGCGTCCGCTTGCCGATCCGCCTCGACGAGGGTGATGGCGAGCATCACGGCAGGAGCCATCTCGAACGCCGGCCTGCCAGTGGTCGTGAGAACCGAATCGGCGAAGGCCGCCTCTTCGAGAGAGGTCCCCTCCATCACCCTCTCCACGAAGACCGCAGTCCTCAGGTTTTTCGCGCTCACATCCGCGAGCAAGCTGTCGAGCACCGCCCGGCTGAGGAATCGACCGCGAACCATCACGCCGTGGATCTCACGGGTCGCTGCGATGTCCATGAGCGGGTTCCGATCGACGAGGAGGAGGTCGGCCCTCCTGCCCACCACCACCTGTCCCAAGGCCGGTTCGTCGCGCCTTGCAAGGTACTCCCCCGGGCTCTGTGTGGCAGCTCGCAGTGCCTCAAAAGGGGTCAGTCCACCATTCACAAGGAGCTCGAGCTCCCGATGCAGCTCCAACCCCGGAACCAATCCCGGCAGGATCCCGGCGTCGGAGCCCGCGAGCAGTGTCACGCCCCCTTCGGTCATCGCCCCCGCGATACGCTGCGCGAAGGCAAGAGCATCCGGGTAGCAGTCACGTCGGCCCGCGAACGACGCGGATCCATATGCGTTGGACGGCGCCCGCCCGGCGAGCTGCCGTACCGGATCAAGGATCTCGTATCCCTACCGCTCGATGAAGGCATCGTCGTCCTGCGAGGACGTCGCCCGCGCGATCATGTCGTACGTGGCAAGCGTGGTGCCGATGGCGAGGTCACCCCGCTGGGCCTCGCGAACCGCAATCGGGATGCGACCCTCATCGAGCTGGCGATTGAAGTCGCCGTTGATGATCTCCTCGATGTGGGCTACCGATGATTCGCCGAGGGTGACGGCTCCTCCCAGGCCCACGCGATCCGAGAGATGCCCGGTCACCCGGATCCCAGACGAGTCGCTGGCACGCAGCACGGCCGCGAGGGATTCGTACTCGTGGTCTCCCCAAACCCTGATCAGATCGTATCCCGCGGCGACCTGGTCCCCCACGACCCGTTCGGCATCCGCCGGATCGGAAAGGCCGACGACAATGTCGACGAGGGGATGAGGCTCGGGCTTGATCTGAGGTCCGGTCGTGTAGAGTGTCGGACCCAGCAGCGAGCCGGCCTCGACCTGTTCCCGCCAATCCAGAACCATCTCACTCCCGGACATGTTGGGCACCGTGGTTACGCCGTGCGCCAACAGGAGCGGGAAGTCATTCACGTCGAGGATGTGGACGTGCGTGCCTGCGAGCCCGGGGATCAGAAATCGGCCGGTCCCATCCACCGGCAACGCGTTGTCGGGCACCGTCACCGTGCCGCTCGGACTGACCGCCGTGACCAAGCCATCGGCTACCAGCACCGTCTGGTCGCGCAGTACCGAGCTGTTCGCCATCGTCACAACATTGACGTGCTCGATCGCAATCGTAGCCGGATCTTGCCCAGCGGCGGGGCCGGCACAGGCCAGCACCAGGGAAATAGCCGATACCGCGAAGACGCAACAGCGCATGCTGCCACCTCGGAGGGAAGACCGTGTCACGGGAGCACGTCGTCCCTACGGTTGCTCTCTCCGGAAGGCTTCGGAGCAGTGGCGACCTTCAGTCACGACGGTGGATGGACTGCGTCGTTTATTTCAATCCAGTTTCCGTCTGGATCCTGAAGAAAGACTTGTCTTACTCCATCTGGTCGTACCTGGGGTTCGCTACTACGGCCTGGAAAATCCGCATACTCAATCTCCTGATCCATCAAGAAGCGTAAGTATGCGTCAAAGTCTTGTATAGCGAATGCGAGATGGGAGTCTTTGTTCGGTGCGACTATCCCATCTGCCAGTCCCACATGCAGCTGCCGGCTGCCCCCCAAAGAAAAGAATCGGACTGGCCTTGTGGGTCCCCAAGGTGTTTCCAATGCTTCGAGATGTAGGATCTCCCCATAGAACGTCGCGCTCGCTTCAAGGTCGCGAGTGAGCACGGTCGCATGATCGAGCTGCAGGTCAAATGCCTCCTGAGCGGAAGCAGGAGACGCACCGAGAACCAATGCCATGAGCAGTGCCATGTGTTTCATTCTGTCCGCCCCGAAGCGAGTGAACGCTGAGCACGATCCTCAATGTCGATGCAGTCACAGTGGGCCAGGCGGGACCCTGACGCCACTCAGAGGCCGCCGAAACCACTCTACCGCGGCCTGATCCGCCGTCGACTTCGAGGAGGCGCAGCGTGGGCCCATCCGGCTCGCGCTCTCTGGCTTGGCATCATCTCACGATGACGGAACCCGACGAAGCCAACGCGCGATCGCATCTGAGACGGCCATCAGGAATTCCTCCCCGGGTCCGGCCGATGGCCCGTCGTACCGGGCGAATGCCTCGGTCAGGTCGGACTCGGCTTCCGGTCGAACGATGAGCCGAGGCGTCACCGCCCGGGGCGCGCCGCCTTACGGATCCTCTCGCGCACTTCGTCCCACGACGCTCCAGGTTCCGGATCCGCATGCACGGCCTCGACCCGGCCGACGAGCTCGGCTCGCCCGGCATCGGTGAGTAAGGGCTCGGTGGCGTCGTCCGGAAGGCTACCCTGAAGAGCGATGGCCAACTCAGCCCGCTCGGCGGGCGAGAGACTTCGGAAATCGAAGAGAGGGTGTCGCATGCCCTTAAATGTGCGTCCCGCTGCGGAGGGCGACAACCAGTGTAGGAGGCTCCCTGAGTTGCACTCCCCACTTCCTGGTCGAATGAAAACACAATCCGCGGGGCGCCACGATAGCCAAACGAGCCCCCCTGCCCGAGGCCGTATCGTTGACGCCCTTCCCGCATGAAGGGCTCATGCGGCGGCTGGTGGAGATGGTGGATTGGGGAAGGATGGCAGTCGTGGTGCGGGGATGGGCGGGTCTAGCTCAGCACCTCTCGGTTCAGCTTCCTCTTGGCCGACCTCCCTTTCGCCCGTTCCGTCTCGCAGCTCGAACTTTGGCCGTGCTCCTCGACCTTCCGCCGACCTCTCCCATGACCTTCGCCATCCAGCGTCGGGAGCCCAAGCGGCCGGCGAGCAGCCCCGGCACCGTGTAGTCCACGTCGAGCGTCTCCCACCGGAGCGCATAGCCGTCCCCGAGAACCTCCACCTTCCGGAGGAGGTCCGGCGCCGCACCCTTCAGGCCTTCTGTCTGCTCGACGGGAAATGCGAAGGCGCACCCGTCGCGGAGCTCGAGGACGACTCTCCTCGTCCTCCCATCGTATCGCGCTGAAAGGGCACGTGGTTCTCTTCGATCCGCGGCCTGTCCCGCGGCCTTAGCCCGCCGGATGGCATCGGCGAGAGCCTCATCGGACGGTAGTTGGGTCATGATACCGCCTCCATTCGTTCCAAAGGATGTCCGCGTTCGCCTCCACGATATGGACGGCTCGGGCCACGTCCGCGTCCTTCATCCGCGCGCTCCGAATGGGACGTGCAATCTCTCCCTTTTCAGGAAGTCGAATCGAAACCCATCCTCTGCCCTTCCAGCCGTGGACGTGCGCCGGGGCGTGGTCGTCCAAATACGCACGGAAGGAAAATCCCCCCAGGCGAAGGACCGTGGGCACCCAACATACCTAAACGCTTAGGTTTATGCAACGACACATGGAGCTCGGGCGCGATCGCTGTCGAGTCCGGGACGCCGGCGGATCGTGCGCGAAAAGGCGTCAAGTAGGTGAATGAGCACCGAGAATCTTCCCGAAGCGCGGCGTGCGACAAAGCCTGGCTGAAGAAACTTCCGGCGCCCTCAGGGGCGCCTCCATGGGAGATTGGGCGGACGGCTCGCAGACCTCGTTCGCGCCCCTCCCGAGATCGAGCCTCACCCTTCTGCGGCCAGCCTCTCGGAAGTCCCCGCCTGCCCCCACCCCACCTCCGCCCCCGTCTGCACTCTCCAGAGCGCCGCGTACAACCCGTTCGCTGTGATCAGCTCGTCGTGGCTCCCGAGCTCCACGATGCGGCCCGCCTCCAGCACGCAGATCTGATCGGCGTTCCGGATGGTGGAGAGCCGGTGGGCGATCGCGAGGATCGTCCGCCCCTTGGAGATCCGGTCGAGCGAGCGCTGGATGGCCGCCTCGGTCTCGTTGTCCACCGAGGACGTCGCTTCGTCCAGGATCAGGACCGGCGGATCCTTCAGGATCGCCCGCGCGATCGCGATCCGCTGCCGCTGCCCTCCGGAGAGCTTCTGCCCGCGCTCTCCCACGATCGTGTCGTAGCGGGCGGGGAGGGCCTGGATGAACTCGTGCGCCTCGGCGAGCCGTGCCGCGCGCTCGATCTCCGCGTCCGTCGCCTCCCAGCTTCCGTAGAGGAGGTTCTCCCGGACCGTGCCGTGGAAGAGGAAGACGTCCTGGCTCACGAGTCCGATGACCTGGCGCAGGTCGGTGAGCCGGTATTCCTGGATCGGGACGCCGTCGAGCGTGATCCGCCCGCGCTGCACCTCGTAGAGCCGCAGCAGGAGCTTCACGAGAGTGCTCTTCCCGGAGCCGGTGGAGCCGACGATCCCGAGCGTCTGCCCGGCCGGCACCGAGATCGAGATGTCCCGGAGCACGGGGGCGCCGCTCGCGTACGCGAAGCTCACCCCGTCGATCTCGATGGCGCCCCGGACGGTTCCCGCCTCGAGCGTTCGCGTTCCCGGATGGATCTCGAAAGGGGTGTCGAGGAGCGCCATCACCCGGTTCGTGGAGGCCATCGCCCGCTGGTACTGGTCGAGCGTCTCGCCGAGGCGGGTCAGGGGCCAGAGCAGCCGCTGCGTCAGGAAGACGAGGACGCTGTACGCGCCGACGGAGAGCGTCCCCTCGATCGCCTCCATTCCCCCGTAGAGGAGTGTCGCCGTGAACCCGACGAGGATCGCCATCCGGATGAGCGGGACGAACGCCGAGCTCACCCGGATCGCGCGGCGGTTCGCGTCCCGATACGCCGCGCTCTCCCGCCCGATCTGTCCGGTCTCGAACTCCTCGGCCGTGAACGCCTTGATTGTCGTGATCCCGGAGAGGTTGTTCGAGAGCCGGGCGTTCAGGAGCCCCACCTTCTCCCGCACCTCGGCGTAGTAGGGCATGAGGAAACCTTGGAACCAGATCGAGCCCCAGATCACGACGGGCATCGGGGCGATCGCCATCCAGGAGACCGAGGGGGCCACCACGATGAAGGCGACCGCGATCACGACCGTCGTCGTCGCGACCTGGAGGAGCTCGTTCGCGCCGATGTCGAGGAAGCGCTCGAGCTGGTTGATGTCGTCGGAGAGGATGGACATGAGCCCGCCCGTGCTCCGCTCCTCGTAATATGCGAGCTCGAGACCCTGGAGGTGCCGGTAGGCGTCCAGCCGGAGCTCGTGCTCCACGGTCTGTGCGAGGTTTCGCCAGAGAAGGGCGTACGCGTACTGGAAGACGGATTCGAGGATCCAGACGACGAAGGTGATCGCCGAGAGGAGGAGGAGCTGGTCCCAGAGCTCCACGACCCCGAACCCGGCGAGGAACGAGTTCTCCCGCTGGACGATCACGTCCACCGCGGCCCCGATCAGGACCGGCGGACCCAGATCGAAGACCTTGTTCAGGACCGAGCAGACGGAGGCGAGCCACATCTGACGGCGATGCGGGCGGGCGTAGCTCAGCAGGCGCGAGAGCGGGTGCCTGCGGTCCGACGCGGTGGTGGACGCGGGTGCGGAGGCGGTTGGGCGCGGCATCCGGGAAAGCTAACGCGGGCGGGTGATGGACCGGGACCGGGCGCCTCCACGGTGGTTCGAGTCCAAGTCGGCGCGCCGTCGCCCCCGCGCCGGCCCTAACGGTCATCCACAGGCAGCAACCGCAAGGCGTTCACGTGTCGGGGCCGAAGAATTCGGAAGTGCCGCTCGTCCAGGGTAGCGAGCCGCTCCTCGCCCAGCCGCTCCACGATCGCGAGGACCGCCGCGTCCACGAATCCCACATCGGCGTCGGCGTACCGGTCGCAGAGCTCTCGCACGCGCCGGTAGTCACCCTGACTCAACTCCTCGACGTGAAAGGCTCCGGCTGCGATGTCGTCCAGGAGCGCGACGAGTACGCCCGGTCCGAGACGCGCGTGGATCCAGTAATCCACCTCGACGAGAACCGGTGCCGGAATGACGAGCGGTTCGTTCTCGGACTCGATGAGCGCTCGACACGCCGAGTGATCCGCGTCGCTTCGATCGAGAGCCGCGTAGAGCGGACCCGTATCCAGAATCAGCGCCAGGAGCGGGGCTCCGGGCGCTCGTCGCTCGACCGGCGCGCCGTGTCATGGATTCCCGACGCGCCGGCACCGAAGCTCCGAGGCCGCGGGCGATATCGGGCGAGCTTCTCTTCGACGGCCTCACGGACCAGCGTCGCCATGGACGAGCCCTCCGCCGCCGCCACGATTCTCAGGCGACTGAGCAGTTCTTCCGAGAGGGAGATCGTGGTGCGTGGCATGACATCATGATAGCATGAGTGACGTCATGCGGCAACGGGACCCGCACGCCATGGGCATGCCGTGGATGCCGCGCGAGCGGTAGAACTCCTGCTTGGCCCACGCCTTGATTTCGTCGTGCGCCTCCGCCCGCCGGGCGTGAACTGACACTCGGGAAGTGCCGCCCTACCTGGCGGCCGGGGGTAGAACCACGAACCCCGCCGTCTGAAAGTGCCGATCGAGTGCCAGCGCCTCTCGGATCCCGCGAAGGGTCATCACCGCGAAGCTGACGGCGTCGGTCAGGGTGAAGGGCTGGTCGTCGAAACGATGGAGCCAGTCGGTGATCGCCGCCTCCACGATCTTCGGGGTGCTGGAGACGACGGCGATCGGGTCCTGGCGCACCTCGGCGAGGAACGCATGCGCGGGGCCGCGGCCCCCGCGCCTTAGGAGGAGGGCGTGAGTTTCCGCGACGACGAGGTTCGTGGTTACGAGTCGGACCCCTGTACGAAGGCGGTCGCGGAGGAGGCCCGCGAAGTCGGCGTGATCGGGGTGGCGACGATCGGCCAGGGGGTACCAGGCGCTCGTGTCCACGAAGAGCTCACCCCCTTTCGACATCGCCCCAGGACGCTTCTTCGCCCTCCGCCAGGAGGCCGTCGTGATCGCGCGCGGGATCGCGCCCTTCCTCGAAGGTTGCCTCGGCGCCGTCGAAGAGGCCGACCAGCCGAAGAGCGGGGTGGCGATCCGGATCGAGGAGTTGGCGCTCGAGCGCGTCGAGCCCCCGTCGGAGGACATCCGACTTCGTGGCCTCCAGGCGGCCGGTCAGCCGCTCGAGCCTCTCGCGATCAGAGGGATCGAGGTAGACCTGAACCGGTTCGCGGACGCGGGGTGGGTTCGGGGCATCGTCATGAATCGGTATCATGAATCATGATATACGATCATGATTCATGCGTCCAGCGACACGAACGCAGGGGCAGCCGGATCCCCGTCGCACGCGCGGAGTCCGGCGTACGGGCGTTTCTTGGCGCGGACATACCGCTGCGAGACAATGTTTGAACCGTCGAGGTCTTCTGAATCACCCGTTCGCCCCTTCTCGTAGTGAACGAGACCCCACGGCGCGTCCGCGCGACCACCCCCCGTCCCGAGCCGGCCATGCCCAACTTCCTCGACTCCACCGCTCGCGACTTCCGCTACGCGTTCCGATCGCTCGCCGCGCGCCCGGCCTTTTCGGTGGTCGCGATCGTCACCATCGCCCTCGGCGTCGGCGCGAACACCGCCATCTTCGGCCTCGTGAACGGCGCGCTCCTCGCCCCGCTCCCCGGAATGGGGGATGCCGCCGGGCTCGTGGAGGTCAGCCGAAACGTCGGCGGCGAGTTTCAGGACGTCTCCTACCCGATCTATCTGCATCTTGCGGAGAACACCGCGGGGCTCCAGTCCCTCGCCGCGTACGATCTCGAGCCTGTCTCGGTCGCGGGATCGGGGGAGCCGCGCACGACGCTCAGCCTGTCGGTCTCGGCAAACTATTTCGATGTGGTCTCCGTGATCCCAGGAGAGGGGAGATTCTTCGCACCGGAAGAAGCCACCCCACCGGCCTCCGCGCCGGTCGCGGTCGTGAGCGAGCACCTCTGGCGGACCCAGCTCGGCGAGTCCCCCGATATCGTCGGATCCCTCGTCCGGATCAACGGGACCCCGATGACCGTCATCGGCGTCGGCCCCGAGGGGTTCCGAGGGCACACGCGGGTCCCGGTGGACGTCTTCCTCCCGCTGGGAGGAGGTGTGCAGGGGCTCCGGTCGCTCGCATTCCTTCAGGACATGGAGAGCAGCTTCGCCGAGTTGATCGGGAGGGTCGCGCCCGGCGCTTCGCTCGAGGCCGTGGCCGCCTCCGCGACCGCGGCCGGCGATCAGCTCCTCCAGGCGGAGGCCGGGGCGGAGGCCGGGAGCTTCCGCGCGCGCGTCGTGCGTTGGACTCCGATCCCTGCCTCGGGGCGGGGAGTGATCACCGCCTTTCTCGGGGTCCTCATGGTGGTCGTGGGAACCGTCCTCCTCGTCGCCTGCGCGAATGTCGGCGGGATGCTGACGTCTCGGGCGATGGAACGACAGGGAGAGATCGCGGTTCGCCGCGCGCTCGGCGCCGACCGGTGGCGGATCGTGCGGCAGCTCCTCACGGAGAGCCTCCTTCTCTTCTCTGCCGGCGGCGTCGCGGGCGTGCTCCTCTCCGTCGCTCTCACGCGCCTCCTCCTCGCCTTCGAGCCACCTCTTCCGCCGGGCTTCGAGATCTCCATAGACCCATCCGTGGACTGGCGAGTTCTCGCATTCGCGATGGCGATCACGCTCGCGACGGCGGTCGGCTTCAACCTCCTGCCGGCGCTCCGCGCGAGTCGGACGGACGTCGCTCACGACCTCGCCGGTGCGGGGCGGGGACGGACGCAGGGTCGGTCGCGTGCCCGCGGCGCCCTGATCGCGGCCCAGATGGCGGGCTCGACGGCGCTCCTGGTCATCGCCGGCCTCTTCGCGAGGTCGCTCGTCGCGGTCGAGACGGTGGACACCGGATGGGAGACGGAAGACCGGTTCGCCGTGAACCTGGATGTCGCCGCGATCGGCTCCGAGCGGGCGGTCGGGGAGGGGCAGTACCTGGCGATTCTCGAACGGCTGGAGGCGCATCCCGCGGTCGCGTCGGCGGCGCTCGCAGCCAAGGCGCCGCTCGCGGGCCGTTCGTCTTTCGGCGAGGTGAACGCCGCCGGCGCGGAGCCCGGCCCGGGGCGTACCGGGTTCGAGGCGGCGGTGAACCGCGTCACAACCGGATACTTCACGACCCTCGGCGTCGAGCTCCTGGCCGGACGGGCCTTCGATGCGGCCGACGTCGAGGGGGGTGAGCCGGTCGCGATCGTCAGCGAGCGGATGGCCGAAGTCCTCTGGCCGGGGCGAAGTGCGGTCGGCGAGCGCTTCTTCATCGGCCCCGTGGGATCGGACCAGGGCCTCACCGTCATTGGCGTGGTCGAGAACACGGCGGTGAGCGACCTCGCCGGCGTCCCGGAGCCCTTCTATTACCTCCCCTTCAGCCAGTGGTACAATCCGCAGATGACGCTCCTCGTCCGCTCCAATCCGGGGATGGGCGTGGGGGTGCCGCGCGCGGTCAGGGATCTCGTGCATGACGTCGCGCCGGCGCTTCCCGTGGAAACGGTTCTTCCCCTGAGGGAGGGTCTCGCCGTCTTCTTCCTTCCCCAGCGGCTCGCGGCGTGGGTGACCGGGGCGGTCGGGCTCCTCGGACTTATGCTCGCCGCCGTCGGAGTCTACGGGCTCACGGCGTTTTCAGTGGGGAGAAGGACACGCGAGATCGGGGTGAGGCTCGCGCTCGGCGCGGCGCCCGGCGACGTGCTCCGGCGGGTGCTGCAAGAGGGGATGCGGGCGCCCCTCATCGGGATGGGGATCGGAGTCGCGGTGTCGGCCGCGCTCGCGACCGTGGCGGCGCGGTTCCTCACGAGCATCAGCCCGGGAGATCCGATCGCCTACGGCGCAGCGATGGCCATCCTCCTCCTCACGGCGCTCGGTGCGGCGCTCGTCCCCGCGCGGCGTGCGGCGAGGACGGATCCGGCGGGGAGCATGCGGGTGGAGTAGGCGGCGGGAATGCCGAGGTCGTCGAAGAGGACGTGGTCCGTGCTTCCGACCCCCCCCGCTCGACGTCGGAGCTCAGGGCACTCGTCGAAGCCAACTTCGCGGATCGCGCCGAACGTGAAGGCACGCAATCACGCTGATGTGATCCACGTCCGCGAAGTCAGGGAGAAAGAAGAGGCCGAAGGGGAAGCGCCTCAGTCGGGATCGGCGCACATCGACGCTACGATGGCGAAGCAAGACCGGGAACCGAAACGGTGCCTCGAACGACGAGGCGCGAACTCAACGCCTCGGGTTCGCCGCGTCGCGAATCCGCTGCCGCACCTCATCCCAGGGGGCTCCTGCCTCCGGATTCGCTCGGGCAGCCTCAACACGTCGCACCAATTCCGAACGCTCGGCATCCGTCAGATCAGGGTTGATCGAGTCGTCAGAAAGGCTGTCCCAGAGCTCGATCGCCAACTCGGCGCGCTCCGCGGGGGACAGTTTTTGGAAGTCGAAGCGTAGATCTGCCATACCCATGAATCTGTGCCCCGGCTCGGATGGCGACAACCTGAGGATTCAAGTCCCTCGATGAGACCCACGCCAGGACTTGAACACACCTTTTCTCGACGACGCAGCCCCCCCCTACAACCCCGCCCCCTCCACTCGCGGAATCCGCTCGTCCCGCTGGGCCGCCTGCCAGGCGAAGTGGGCGAGGAAGATCGCGGACTGCTGGAGCTCCTCCTCGGTCATCCGTTCGGGGAAGTCCGCGTTCGTGTGACGGGTGCGGGCGTCGTACGCGTCGAAGTCCTTGATCACCGTGAAGGCGGGAAGGCCGAGGTCGTCAAAGGGGACGTGGTCCGTGCTCCCGATCCCCTCGATGACGTTTCGGGTGATGCCTAGATCCCGGAGCGGCTCCAGCCAGGCGTCGAAGATCTCCTTCGCGGCCGCGTTCCCCTGCATGTAGACGCCGAGGGTGGCGCCCGAGCCGGGGTCGTCGTTCAGGAAGACGGAGAGCCGGTCCCGAGCCGCCTCGTCCGGAAGGTGCTGCTCGAGGTAGGCCCGGGCCCCCAAAAGGCCCTGCTCCTCTCCGGACCAGAGCGCCACCTGGATCGTACGCCGCGGCTGGGCCCCCACCGCGGCGAGGATGCGCATGGCCTCCATGGCGGCGACCGCGCCATCCCCGTTGTCCGTGGCCCCGTTCGAGGCGTGCCACGAGTCGAGGTGCCCACCGATCAGCACGATCTCATCGGCGAGCGCGGGGTCGGTTCCGGGGATCTCGGCCAGGACGTTGTAGCTGTTCAGGTCGTCCTCGTGATACTGGGTCCGGAGCTCGATGCGGAGCTCCACCGGCACGCCGTCGTCGGCGAGGCGGGCGAGCATGTTGTACTGCTCCGCCGCGAGGACGATCGAGGGGACGGCGTCGTTCGGCGTGGTGCGGCTTCCTCCCACACCGACCGTTCCGTCCCGGTACGCGCTCGGGCGAAGGGTGACGCCGGCCCCGGCCTCGCGGAGCCGCGCGGTCACCTGTGCGGCGGGCGCCGCGCTCGTCACGGGAATTCCCGGCGGGTTGCCAGTCCGCACCGAGTCGGCGAGTCCCGGCTGCGGGCGATCCTCGTCGAAGAATCGGGTCTGCGGCTGGCGCGTGAGCACGATCGCCCCCTGGAGGGCAGCTCCCATGGCGTCAATCTCCTCGAGCGTGCTGTCGCCGACGTAGACGGCGCGCCCGGTCAGCACGCCCTCGACGGAGGGCGTCCACGCCTCCGCGTACGCGATGAGAGGCATGTATCGAGGGGAGGTCATCTCCACGGAGAGCTTCTCGAGCGACCATCCCCGCCCGAACTCGAAGGGCTCGAGGCGCGGCTCGGAGAGACCCCATTCGGCGAAGCGGTCCCTCGCCCACTCCGCGGCCGCCCGGTGCGCCGGAGATCCAGTCAGCCGGGCTCCGAGCTCGTCGGAGAGGGTGAGGTAGAGGTCGAGCGCCTGGGAGCGCTGGAGACCTTCCTCCCGGATCCGCGCGGTCATGGCGAGGTCGAGCGGTTCTTGGGCCGCGCCCGGCGTGGCGAAGTGGAAGAGCGCGAGACCCGTCACGGGCCAGGAGAAGGAAGGACGCATCGTAGCCTCGTCGGTTAGACCTGGTTATTCCGAGCGGTCAAAACCAGTGAACGTGTCGGATCCGCCATCCCTCCGGAGTGCGGACCATCGCCAGCACCTCGGTGCTCGTGCGGTCGATCGGCTCGCCCCGCCCCGAGGTGCCCGTCACTCTGTACTGCCGCGTGTAGAGCGCCGTTTCGCCCGTGACCGTCGCTCCGTCTCGCACCGTCTCTCGCTGGACGGTTGATGCGAACCGGATGTCCGCCGCGAGGTGTCCGCTCCGGTACTGCTCCTTGGTCTCGGCACGCGATCCCTCGAGGATGAGGACGTCGTCGTGCAGATAGGAGAGCACCCGGAGCGAATCCCCCTGTGCCAGCGCATCGCTGAAGCCGGCCGCGACCGCGCGCACCTCGGCCTCGGGGCTGCTTGGTTCCTGCGCGAATGCCGGAACGCCCCAGAGCAGCATGCCGAGGGTCCAGAATGGGGTCGCCTTTCGCATCGTGATCACCTCCCTTGGAGGGGTGGCAGCGAAGATCCGAACTTGCCCCCAAGGATGCTCACGTGTGTGGGCGACGCGCCAGGGTGGGTTGTGACCGACCGAGGAACTGATTCTACGCGCCGACCGAGCGGCTGTTCGAGAGTCGGGCGTTCAGGAGCCTCACCTTCTCTCGCACCTCGGCGTAGTTCAGACTCTGCTAGGTCTCCTCATTGGGGACTCCACTTGTGGAATCGACCTCGCAGCGCTTGGCTGCGGCCGGTACCTTTTCTCCCATGCCTATGGAATCGCCCCCTCCCCCCGATGAGCCTTCAAGCGCGGCTTCGAGCCACGCGGCCGACCGCCCGATGCGCGGAGACAGGGACATGCCCGCCACGCTCACGACCCGTCGCTTCAGTGTCGAAGAATATCACCGAATGGCCGAAGCCGGGGTCTTCCACCCCGCGGAGCGTGTCGAGCTCATCGAGGGGGAGGTCGTGCGGATGGCCGCGATCGGGAGCCGCCACGCCGACTGCGTGGATCGCCTGACGCGGCTCCTCGTTCGAGGAGTCGGAGATGCAGGCACGGTGCGCGTTCGGAATCCCGTGCGCTTGGACGATCACTCCGAGCCCGAGCCCGACATCGCGGTCGTCCGGCTCCGGCCCGGGGGCTACGCGGACCGACACCCGGAGCCCGCGGATACGCTGCTGATCATCGAGGTCGCGGACGCGACCCTCGCCCTCGACCGGGAGGTGAAAGTGCCCCTGCATGCCCGGGCCGGGGTCCCGGAGTGCTGGATCGTCAATCTTCAGGAGGACCAAATCCATGTGTTCCGGACGCCGCGGGACCATGCATTCGCCCACATCGAACGGCATCACCGTGGCCAGGTGATCCGGCCGCTCGCGTTTCCGGAGCTGCGTCTTGCCGTCGACGAGATCCTGCCCCCCCGAAGCGAACCGTCCGACTCTCACTGAATCGGGATTGACCGGGGCGAGCGGCGCCCCTTCCGCGTACAGGCAGGGCTCGGGCAGGTCCAGTTCGAGACAATCCATCCCTTCCTCGACGGGAACGGCCGCGACCCTGCGATCTGCCAGTTGTCACGCACTTTCGCCGTGACGTGCAACAGCAGCGGGTACGACCGCATGTGCCGGCTCCGGGCCTGCGGCCCTCCGCTGTAACCCTTCGCCCTGTCACGGTCCGTGCAAAGCACGAGCTCGCGCCCGGGCATCAGGGTTCGGCGACGCGAGTACGTTGCGCAACAGCAAACCCAGGGCGGGTGGAGGGCGTGGCGGAACTTGGCCATGCGTCGAGCCTTGAGGCGGTGTCGTAATCACTTCATCCCGGGCTTGCAATTCGTACGGACGTGTCGGTATATTCGTCCGTACACACAGGAGAATGGAGGCTGATCGCGATGGCCACGAAGAGTGCTGCGGCGAGGCCGACGGGAAGTCGTCGGGGAAAGGTTCGTAAGGAGTTCTGGCTGGACCCCAAGGCGCTGCGGCGAGCGAAGAAGCTCCTCGGGGCGGAAACGGAGCGGGAGACGGTGGAGATCGCATTGGACTTGGTGGCCTTTCGCCATGAGGTGACGGAAGGCCTGGAATCATTGGCGGGGCTGGAACTGGATCGCCGGGACTGAACGGCGTGCGCAAGTACGTTCTGGATACGAACTGCTACATCGCTGCGAGCCGGGACGCGGAAAACTGGGCTCAGTTGTCCCACTTCTCGAGCTGGGCTGCGCCCAGTCTGTTTCTAAGTAGCGTGGTCGCGTCGGAGCTGCGGGCGGGTGCTCGTACCTCGAAGGATCGCAAGAAGCTGGAAGAGAATGTGCTGGGGCCGTTCATCCGCCGTGATCGACTAGTGGCGCCGACCGCGGCAGGTTGGGACACCCTGGGACTAACTCTCGCCACCTTTCGGGAACGGGAAGGCCTCCAACTGGCCCAGACGTCTCGTAGCTTCGCGTTTGACATCCTCCTAGCCTATTCATGTCGCGAGATGGGAGCCGTCCTGGTCACCGGGAACGCTCGGGACATGCAGCGCATTCAAGGCGTGTTCCCGTTTGAGTACGTGGCTCCGTATCCGGATCGTCCATGACCCGGTCCGGCGTGACCCACCCTCACTCGTTCGTGATCGTCGCGAATCCTCCGTCGTACCCGAGGAGCCGCGCGTCCGCAGTCACGAGCGACAGATCGTAGACGCGGGCCGTCGCGCAGAGGAACCGGTCCGCGGGGTCGGCGTGGGGGAGTTCGATGCGCCGGCTCTCGAGGGCGACCTCGTGGGTGAGCGGCGCCTCCACGAGCGGAGCCCGCCGAAGCGCCTCGGAAACCCACTCGTGCCCTTCGCCCTCCACTTCGACCCGACCCTTCTCGATCAGGAGAAGGAGCTCCCAGGTGCTGATCGGGGAGAGGCGCATCTCCGTGTCCGGATCGGTGAGGAGCTTCCGCACGCGGCCCGAGAGCCGGTCGGGTTCGAGGAGGCTCCAGATCCAGATGTGGGTATCGAGGAGGACTCTCACCGCGGGGGTGCGAGGCCGAGGGCCTCCCATTCCGACGGGTCCGTTGCCGGCAAAATCACGTCACCGACGACGCGACCGCGATCCGACATCGAGCCAAGCCACCCTCCGGCGACCGGCTCCTTGCGAGGCGGGACGACCTCCGCGACGGGTTCGCCGAAGCGAGTGATGAGGACCGGTTCGCCGGTTCGCCCCACCCGCTCCAAGACAGCTAGGCAGGTGGCCTTGAACTTCGAGATGGCCATCGTCTCCTTCGGAGTCTCCTTCATGTTCCATTCATACCATGGTCAGGGACCATGGTCAATACTCTCAGTTCTGCCTCGTGGGTGGAATCATGCCGTCGCCCCTGGGGCGCGCCTCAGGTGGCGCTTGCGGACTTTGCTCCGGGCGCGGGGGCGCATGATTTCGACTGGGATCACTGGAATTGACAGAGGTCCCAACCCAGCGAATCCTTCACAGGAAACCTGGGTACCCAAACTCGGGTGAATCGCATGTACCATCGGCGCGAGAGTCCAACGCAAACACCGGCAGACGCACTCGCGCAGGCGGCGTCGCTGGAGATCTGGGGTCGCCCGTCCCGATACTCTGACATACCGACGATCAAGGCGTACGTCGGTCCCCTCCCGCCGGGCGCGCGGGGTATAGAGTTTGAGACGTCGGTCGCTCCGGATTCTGGATGCCCGCCGCGACATGCGTATTGGACCGGCCCGAGGAATGGGGTGAAGGTGCAAGGGTCCATCGCGAAGTTGAAGGTAAGTCGTCTTGATAATGCGCAGCCCTGAGGGACTGCAAAGATGAGCTACGAAGCGCAGGTGCGGATGAGGTCCTGGCAGGGTTACGAGCCGATCGCCACGATCACGCTCGAGCCGGAGGAGCTCGCTAGGAAGACCGGTATCGAGTTTGAGCCATCTCACGATGATCTTGACGAGACCCTTGAGGCGGCCATTCAGGCCCAATCCGGTCGTGTGTTCGGTCTAGTTCGACACGTGAACTCTCCTGTGCCAGGCACGGAGATCTATTGGCAGGTGTCCAAGGGCCGAGTTCCGTTGGCCATACATGACGCTTTGGAGGCCCTGGAGGTATCAGCCGACGCGGTCGATTGGGTGAAGCCGTCCGCGTTCTTTCGGTTGTCTAGGCTCTATTTCTCTGCCCAGAAGGCGCAGAAGGGTGCCAAGGCCTCAGCGTCCAAGTTAGGTAAGAAGGCTAAGAAAGCTGCGAAAGGTAGGTCCCTCCTCAGAAAGAAGGCCGCAACGAAGCCCAAGCGGGACTAGCACCTGCGGCTAGGAAGCGTCACGTGTCTGGGCCCTTCCGTGTGTCTGCAGCCTTTCGGTATCAGGGATTCCGCCGATGCTTCCCGATGAGCTCTCGTACCGCGGGTACGAGATCCCTTGGCACGGTCATGGTTGTTTCCGTCGAGTCGCGAAAGCGAGCCTCGACTTCTTCCACGGCGTCGGCTTCCGAAAGCTCCTCGTAATGGGAAATGACGCGCCGGACTCTGTCCACGTTCCATCCAGAGGGGAAGTTCGATTCCTTGCTCATGGTCCCTTCCTTCGCTGTCGTCGTCGGAGTGCCCTCTTCGCCCCGGGACTCATGTCGTAGGCTGTGATGACGAATATCGAGTCCGAATGAGTATCGGGCACGTATACGACCTTAAGATAGCGTCCGGCGTCCGTCCCTTGGGAGATTAGGCAGGCGGGGCCAGAGGAGGCACCGGAGCTCGTGCTGCACCGCCTGGGCGTGACCCACGTTCACTCGTTCGCGATCGTCGCGAATCCTCCGTCGTACCCGAGGAGCCGTGCGTCCGCAGTCACGAGCGGCAGATCGTAGACGCTGGCGGTCGCGCAGAGGAACCGGTCCGCCGGATCGGCGTGGAGCTTCCGCACGCGGTGCGAGAGTCGGTCGGGTTCGAGAAGGCTCCAAATCCGGATGTGCGTGTCGAGGAGGACTCTCACGCCGGGAGCGCGGGGCCGAGGGCCTCCCGTTCCGACGGGTCCGTGGCCGGGGAAATCACGTCTCCGACGACGCGACCGCGATCCGACATCGAGCCCAGCCACCCTTCCTTCGGAGTCTCCTTCATGGTCCATTCATACCATGGTCTGGGACGATGGTGGATACTCCCGATCCTGCCTCGTCGGTGGAATCATGGCGTCGTCGCTGGGGCGCGCCTCAGGTGGCGCTTGCGGACCGTGCTCCGGGCGCCGGCGCGCCTCTCAGCAGACCTTCCGTGCTGATGTCTTCGTCGAGGTCCGGCCAGTGGATGACGTGACCCGCCCCGGCCAG
This sequence comes from Gemmatimonadota bacterium, assembly GCA_040882465.1. Classification (NCBI taxonomy): domain Bacteria; kingdom Pseudomonadati; phylum Gemmatimonadota; species Gemmatimonadota bacterium. The sequence goes on along the minus strand of JBBEBG010000027.1, from coordinate 384 downwards.
CTGCCACTTCTCCAACTCCTCCGGCGCGGCGTGAAGCAGTCGCGGATACCATTCCAGCGGTGCCGAGATCGTCCTTCCGTCGGCGAGGTCTACGGACAGGCGGCCGCCCTCCACGCGCACGTCCCGCACCCGCTCGCCCGGGTTAGGTGTCGAAGAACTCATGCCATGCCTCGCGAAGCTGCTGTTGGTGGGCGACCACGAGCGAACCGATCCTTCGAAGCTCTCGTCCACCGTAACCGGAGTTCCGCGCGACCGCCACAGGCTCGAAGGACCGTTGGCACGCGCCCGCGCTCGATCTTGCCTCAGGGTGGATCATGGCATTCATCCCGTCGGGAGAATCCTGTCACGCGCTCGGGGGCGACTCCATGGAAGCCTGCGCCCGCC